>JBAWZJ010000001.1:0-24084 GCA_037143085.1 Parachlamydiaceae bacterium
GTTCACAAAACTTACAACAACCTAAATAGGAGCTTGCTTCCGCAATGGATCCAGAAAACCCTTCTCACGATGTATCATCAACTTACGACGAACATCTAACGGCTTCGGAAAAAGACGCCAATGAACAGTCCAAAAACCAATACACAGGTGACGTCGAAATCACAAAAATCGCTGAAATTCAGCGAATGAACATCGACCAGCTTAACCAATTCGGTAAAAAAATCGGATTGCGGCACCTAGGCTCACTGACAAAATCCCAAATGGTTTTTGAAATTGTTAAAGCCATTTCCGAAAGACCGAATGAAATGCTCTATGGTGAGGGTGTTTTAGAGATTCTACCGGATGGTTTTGGATTTCTCCGTTCTCCAAACTACAACTATCTCCCCTCCGCAGAAGATATCTATGTTTCCCCTGCGCAGATTCGCCGTTTTGATCTTAAGAAAGGTGATACTCTGTGCGGTACAATCCGTCCGCCAAAAGAGAAAGAAAAATATTTTGCTCTTCTGAAAGTCGATAGTATCAACGGAAGAACCCCTGAGAAAGCGAGAGAGCGAATACTATTCGAAAACTTGACACCCTTGTATCCTAGCGAACGTATTGTCATGGAAACAACCAAAGACAAACTATCGACAAGAGTTCTCGATTTAGCTGCTCCAATAGGAAAAGGGCAACGGGGTCTGATCGTAGCTCCTCCGCGAACAGGAAAAACCATCATCCTCCAAAACATTGCTAGCGCTATTGCAACGAATAATCCTGAAATTATTCTTATCGTTCTCCTTATTGACGAACGTCCTGAAGAAGTTACCGACATGCAACGGATTGTCAAAGGCGAAGTTGTTGCATCCACATTTGATGAGCCACCAGAACGGCACGTTCAAGTTGCTGAGATGGTCATCGAAAAGGCTAGACGTCTTGTTGAACATGGTAATGACGTTGTCATCTTGCTGGATTCTCTAACACGTCTTGCTCGTGCCTATAACACGATTCAGCCTCATTCCGGAAAAATCCTATCCGGCGGTATCGACGCCAACGCTCTGCACAAACCAAAACGTTTCTTTGGCGCTGCACGGAATATTGAGCAAGGCGGCTCGCTAACGATCATCTCAACAGCATTGATTGAGACTGGATCGAGAATGGATGAGGTCATCTTCGAAGAGTTTAAAGGTACAGGCAACATGGAGCTTGTGTTAGATCGTCGGTTGTCTGACCGCCGCATCTATCCTGCTATCGATTTGATTAAGAGCGGTACCCGTAAAGAGGAATTACTCTACCATCCGAACGAGCTTGAAAAAATTTATCTCCTGCGTCAAGCCGTAGCTGATCTTGCAGCTGTTGATGCAATGAACCTGCTCATTGGAAGATTGAAAAAGACAAACAGCAACGTTGAATTTTTGTTATCGATGAAAGATTAAGGATTCGCTATGCGTAAATTGTTGATTACTATCACGACTGTTGCACTGGTTGCGGGAGCTAGTTGGTACTTTAGCTATAACGACCAAATAGTTAACTTCGTCCAGCAATATGTTGAAAACGGTGAGTTTCTCACCTTAAAGGTGCGCCATACTGCAGATCAGATCATGGAAGCGCATAAGAAGGAACTCATCGTTGATAGTCAACATTCATATCTGGAACCTACACTTAAATTTCATCCTTATCTTCTGATGGATGTAAAATATTCTCAGCCAGGCAAAAAATCTCGTGAAGGAACAATCTTGTGGAGTCTAGTCGACGGAGAAATGGTTATTAATTCAGAGACGTGGGAAAAAACCCACGGCTTTGAAGATGCTATCAACGCCGGAGCAACGCGCAATGACTTCAAGATTATGTATGCGTTAGCAAAAAACAAAGGTTCCGCATCTGTTGACCAAATGGAAAAAGAACTGCGCGTCGACAAAGAGATTTTGCATGGAATGATAGAAAGCGCCTTAACTAAACATCTTGTTACATTAAGAGGAAATGAGGTCCAGCTTCATTTCCAGGATCCAAAGATTCTTGTTCAACCGGAAACAAAACTGACTGATTGGCTTGTAAAGAAGCCGTACAGTCATGAACAAAAAGTCATAGGACACTACTCTAGCTCTCAAATTCAAAAGATCGCAAAAGCTGCTTTTGGGGATGATTTTACGGTGAGAAATACGACTGAAGTGTATCTCCCCGTCTACAGTATCGAGGTACTCAACCCTGATGGGTCAACCTTCACAACCTACTGGAATGCATTGACCGGCGACAGAATGACTTCCCGTCCTTATTAACCCTGCTTTCTAGCATCAACGAAGAAGGTATTAATACTCTCGTACTTGGAACGATTGCATGTATTACAGGATTTGTAGTCGGACAATTTTTCAATCAACAACCTGCCGTTCAACCCCCCGGTAGAGGATCCTAAAAAAACAGCCGTTAGACAACATTTAGAGTCCTTTTTTCAGCATCCTGTATTAGCAGCAGGCTCACGCTTAACAGCTATGTTTCGGGCTACAATAAGCTTTACTAGTGACGGCGAAAAATGAACTTTGACTAGGGCTACAACGGATGCAAACGAACTAACTTCTGTCGATATCAGAAACTAAAACGCTCTCAAAAATGTTTTTTTTTTCAGAACTCGTGACGTGACCTCTTGCATCACTCAAGGTTCGTCGATTTTCGGGCTCTTTTGAACCGATTTTCAACGAACCTTGAGTGATGCAAGAGGTTTAATTTTGCCCGACCCCTAAACTGTCCCTGCCTTTAGAAGATTAACATTGATTAAGCAGCGCTTCTTCAAGGGTGGCAAGTCCATCGCCACGCATCGCGGAAATTTCGAACACTAGTTTTGGGTCGAGCTTGAACGTTTGGTTGAATTTTTTGATGTTCTCTTCAGACTCTTCAGCATCAATCTTATTCAGAACAACAAAATAAGGTCTATCAAGCATTTCAGGATTATAAGCCTTCAACTCATCTCTCAATACTTTAAAATCGCTAGAAGGATCGCGTCCGTCAATGCCTGAGGCATCGAGAATAAACAATAATAGTTTAGTTCTTTCAATGTGTCGTAAAAATTCAAAACCAAGACCACGGTTCCTGTGCGCTCCCTCAATGATCCCTGGGATATCTGCAATATAAACACGCGTGAGGTCTTTCTTTTTGATAAATCCAATGTTAGGAAGCAATGTCGTAAAAGGATAAGGAGCTATTTTTACACGAACATGTGCCAAAGAAGAAATCAACGTCGATTTGCCTGCGTTTGGAAACCCCACAAGACCGACATCTGCAATTAACTTGAGCTCTAACTCTACCTGAGCAGTCTCCCCTTCAGTCCCTTCCGTACAGATGTTCGGCGCGCGATTCGTCGGTGTTTTAAAACAGTCGTTACCTTTGCCGCCACGGCCACCTTTACAAATTGTCCATTGATCCTTATCTTCGGTAAAGTCGTGAAGTATCTCTCCGGTATTTTTATCCTTAACAAGGGTACCACAAGGAACCTTTAGAATCAGATCCTTTCCATTTCTGCCTTGACGGTTATTGGATGCCCCGGGCTGTCCATTTTCGCCCTTAAGAATACGACGATTGCGAAACCATTCCAAGGAATACACTTCGATATCGGATTCAAAAGTAACTGAAGCTCCCTTGCCTCCATTACCGCCACAAGGTCCACCTTTAGGGATGAATTTTTCTCGAATCCAAGCAACGACTCCGTTGCCCCCTTTACCGGCGATGAGGTCTAAAATAACACGATCAACAAACATGAAATACCTGATTATAAAAAAACATATACCTTGACAGTGTACTAGTACACTGTCAAGCTTGAATTTTGGGGTTTGGCTTGCGCGAAAGCTCCCGGGGTTGAACGATCAAAAAAGGGGTAGTATTAGTCAATACAACCCTTTTTTCGATCGATTCAACCGCGGGGCTTTGGCGCAGCCAAACCCCAAAATTCAATCTTGACAATGTACAGTGTCTAAAATAGACCACTTACATAACTCAGAGGCTGGGAAAAAATTGGCAACCGCCGAAATTTGACCGTATTTTTTGTCAGAATCCGAAAACTGCAAATTTTCTAACCACAGGCTGGTTAATGATTTACGATTTTCTGATTCTTGCGAAAAAGATGCCAAAGTCCGTGCATTGACGATTTTTTCCCAGCCTCTCAGGCTCTGTCAATTTTCAACTTCAAATTGCAGGGGCAATATCAACTTTCGTATATGGCCCCTGTAATTTGAATAGAAAAGCGGGCAAAATAATCCCGAAAAAACAACGAACTCTGAGTTATACAAAAGGTCTAATTAAGCGAATTCGCTTAATTAGACACTAAAAATGTATATCATCGGTATATATTGAACGAGCGCTTAAGCTCCGGTGACGATAGAGATGTATGTTCTATCACTCTTACGGAATGCTACAATACCATCTGCCAAAGCAAAAAGAGTATCATCAGACCCTCTACCAACATTTTTCGATGGGAGCCATCTAGTTCCTCGTTGTCTAACGAGAATGCTTCCGGCTGTAACAGCCTGTCCACATCCAACTTTCATACCCAAACGTTTTGAATGAGAATCGCGACCGTTTCGTGTAGACCCTTGTCCTTTCTTATGTGCCATGCTGTCCTTCCTTAACTTGCAATTTCAGTAATTTTCACACGTGAGTAGTGCTGGCGATGGCCAATCTTCTTACGGTGATTTCCCGGAATATATTTAACACTTGTAATTTTCGGCCCTGCAGAATAGCCAACAAGCTCACCTGCAACAAAAGCCCCCGGAACGCTAGGTTTGCCCACAACAGCTTTTGAGCCGCTATTAACAAATAGCACTTCGGTAAATTTCACATTGGAACCAACTTCTTCTTTAAGCAATTCCACATCGATCTCATCGCCAACAGCAACGCGATACTGTTTTCCACCTGTTTTAATAATGGCGTACATTGTTCTCTCCCTTAAGAGTAAATTTCGGCTTGCTTTCCTGCAAATTTCCAGGTCGCAAAACCATTCGTTTTCATCAGAATCACCAAGGATAACGAATCGGCTGTTTGAAATCAACTGAAAAACTTGTCTTTTACAAAACCGCCTATTTTACCCTCTCTCTTTCCCTGGTGAAAGCCGATCCATCATCACGTAAATCACTGGTGTTATAAAAAGAGTTATCAACTGAGAAAGGAGCAATCCCCCAATAATCACTAAACCCAAAGGACGCCTAGCCCCGGCATTCGCACCGATACCTATAGCAATAGGCAAAGCTCCAAAGATCGCCGCCATCGTTGTCATCATGATTGGCCTAAAGCGGACCATACAAGCATCAATGATAGCATCTTTTGAGTTCATCTCTCGACTCCGAATGTTTTCCAACGCAAAATCGACCATCATAATCCCATTTTTTTTAACAATACCTATCAATAATACAATCCCAAGAAAAGCATACATAGATAATGGAAGTCCAAAAAGAAGTAATACTAATAATCCGCCCAGTGTTGCAGGGGGAAGGGTACTGAGTACTGTCAATGGATGAATGAAACTCTCGTAAAGCATCCCTAAAATAATATAAATCACAAAAATCGATACTAACAATAAAATCCCTGCACTAGAAATCGACTCTTGAAATGTCTCTATCGCTCCAATAGATTGAACCAAAACCCCTGGTTCAACAACTTCCTGTTTCAATTCTTCCAGTCTATCCAACCCATCGCCTAACGAAACTCCTGAAGCAAGATTGAAATCGATGGTAACGGAAGGAAATTGGTCAATGTGATTGACACTTGAAGGACCAAGCCCTTCGCTCCACTTGGCAGCAGCACTCATCGGTACCAATTTATTTGAAATAGAGGAACGCATCCATAGAAAATTAAAGGTGTCTGCGCTTTTTTGTTGCTCGGGAAGCAATTCTAGGATGATGTCGTATTGATCAATCGCCGTTTCAATTCTTGTTACATAGTTATACGAGTATGAATGCATAAATGCCGTTTCGATATCCGTTGCAGTGATCCCATAAGAGGAAGCTTGGTCTCTCAAAATATTGACGTTAATCTGTGGAGAGTCAATTTCTAGGTCGCTATTCACCCCTTGAAATGTCGGATCTCCTTGCATCCGGCTGATTAATTTTTTTGCCGACGCATACACTTTGTCTGGATAGATGCTCTGCATAGCCAATTGATAGTCTCCACGGCTCTCTTGCCCTGTTGACAAATCGATCAAAGGAATATTTTTCATAAACACCTGTATTCCAGGAATTTTTCCAATCTGTTGATTCAACTCTTTGATTACCTCTTTAATCGGCAGCCGTTTAGTTAAAGGTTTGAGTCGAATGAGATTTTGACCTTTCCTATATTCAGAGTAAGAACTGATAGCAACGGAAGATTCAACAGCTGGATTTTCTTTGATAATATTCATCACCTGTTTTTCATATTCCAGTAACTGGTAGGAAGACCCCGCCTCCTGCGTTTGGGTGTAGGCAATGAAAAATCCATCATCTTCATCGGGAAGGAAATCGATAGGGAGATAATAAAACAAAAATATCGTAGCCAAAAGACAAGCAGCACCAACAAATAACGCCATGTATTCATGGTCTAAAACGGGAATTAACATTTTGCGGTAGCGTTCTCTCATTCTCAGATTGACCTTGTCTCCCCATTGCGTTAGCTTCCCTTTATGTTGCGTTACAGATAGAAAACGACTACATAACATAGGAGCTAAAGATAGCGACACAATACCGGAGATCACCGTAATCGCAGTCAACGTTAAAGCAAACTCCCTAAGAATTTTTCCTAATAATCCAGACATCAATAACATCGGAATGAATACAGCCACCAGAGATAAAGTCATCGAAACAATCGTAAAGCAAATCTGTCTGGCACCTTCAATAGCAGCATTGAAACGAGACATCCCCTGCTCTTGATGGCGCACAATATTTTCCAAGACAACAATGGCATCATCGATAATAAACCCTACGGCAAGGATTAATCCTAGCAACGAAAGATTATTCAGGGTGAACCCCAAATAATTCATCACTATAAATGTACCGACAATAGAAATTGGTAAAACAACCGCTGGGATAATCGTGTCGGCGATTTTGCCAAAATAAAGAAAAATCACAACAACAACGAGGGCTATAGCCAAAATTAATGTCATATTGACATCGCTAATCGTCTCCCTAATAGATTCAGATCGATCAAAAAACGGTTTTAATGTAACAGCCGCCGGCAATTCTGTTTTTAGAGTATCTAGAAGGGCGTGAATTTGGTCGGAAATGGCAACAGTGTTAGCATTAGGCTCTTTTTGAATCGCAAGGAGGATTGTTGGCCTAGCACCGTCTGCATCGACATACTGAACATTAATTTTATCATTTTGAAAACTCTCCACAGCTTGCCCAAGATCCTTAATCCGCAATGGTGTGCCGTTGCGGTAGGCTACAATGAGCTGATTCCACCCCTCCCCTGTCACAATTTGACCGTCAACAGCTACATTTGGCGCTTCAATGGCTCCGTCAAGCTCCCCTGTCGGCAAGTTTGGGTTTCCCAAACTCATCGCTATAGCCAACTCTTCTAAAGTGATATCGCTAGCGACCATCCTCGCTGGATCAACTTGGATTCGAATCGCTAAAGGAGATCCAAAAACGGTCACTTGTGAGACGCCGCTAAGCATGGAGATCCGTTGTCCTATCAAATTATTTGCGTACGTATACAGATCATTCAAACGCATGGTTTCAGAAGTTAAGCTAATATAGATGATCGGCAACTCCGCCGGATTGACTTTTCGATACGTAGGGGCATAGGGAAGCTGTGGGGGTAATGTCGGCTGTGCTGTGATGATCGCAGATTGCACATCTTGAGCTGCGATCGTCATATCCTTTTCAATATCAAATTGAAGAACGATGCTGCTGCTTCCTAGAGTATTATTCGACCCCACAAATTTCACCCCGGGAATCGCCATAAACTGTTTTTCAAGAGGTAAAGCTACCGCTTGCGCCATCGTCTCCGGTGTTGCTCCCGGGTAGGAAACGCTAACATTAATCGTTGGATACGTGACGTCTGGCATATTGCTAATAGGTAAATTAATGTAGGCAAGTACACCTGCAAAAACAAGAGCAACAGCTAATAATGTTGTCATTATCGGTCGTAAAATAAACGGTGCTGACAAATTCATATTTTCAAGGTTACCCTTTCGTTAATACGCTCCATAGCCAAGTAAATAATTGGCGTAACAAATAAAGTCACTAACTGAGAAAAAAGCAATCCTCCGATAATCACCAATCCAAGTGGACTACGCGCAGAAGCATTAGCTCCCAAACCAAGTGCTATGGGCAAAACACCAAAAATTGCTGCTGCTGTCGTCATCATGATTGGACGGAAACGAGCAGTGCACGCATCTAAAATGGCATTTTCAGGAGACATCCCTTTATGGCGAATATTGTCCAAGGCAAAGTCGACAACCATAATCCCATTTTTCTTTACAATGCCTATCAGCAAGACTATCCCTAAGAAGGAATAAAGAGATAACGGCAAGCCAAAGATAAGTAAAGTCAAAAGTCCTCCAAATGTTGCTGGTGGCAATGTGGTCAATATTGTAATCGGGTGAATGTAACTTTCGTAGAGAATGCCCAAAATAATATAGATAGCGAAAATGGTCAATAGGAGTAAATATCCCGCACTTTTAATCGATTCATTAAACGTTTGAGCGGCGCCAATTGGACGCGCAGTGATGCCTGGCAAAACAACCTCTCCTGTAATTTTTTTAATTTTCTCAAGAGCTGTCTCTAAGGCCACCCCCGGCGCAAGATTAAATGAAACGACGACGGAAGGGAATTGGTTGATATGATTGACACTAGAGGCTCCTAATCCGATATCTATGTCAATCGCTGCACTCAAAGGAACCAATTTATCCGATATTATGGAGCGGAGCCACACATTATTCAAAATATCCACCTGCCGTTGATATTCCGGATAAAGCTCCAAGATCACGTAGTATTGATCAATAGATGTTTGTATTTTCGAGATAAAATTTCCTGAAAAGCTATAGGAAAAAGCTTCTTCTATATTATTTGCCGTCAGCCCCAACGTCGATGCTTTGTCGCGTAAAATATTGATATTGACCTGAGGAGTCGTCACTTCCATATCACTATTGACTCCTTGAAAAATAGGATCTTTCTTCATCTTCTCTATCAAATCCCCTGCCGATCGGTAAAGCTTATCTGCAGATAGTCCTTGCAAGGCAAATTGATATGCAGCCCTACTCTCTTGCCCTGTTGCCAGGTCTATCAAAGGGATGTTTTTGATAAAACCTTGCAAACCATCGATTTGTTGCATATCTTTATAAATCCCTTGTATCACCTGCTGCATCGGCTGCCTTTTATCTAAAGGTTTAAGATGAACAAGGTTTAATCCCTTCCGATATTCCGAATATGAGCTAATAGCCACTAACCTATCGACCGCCGGATTATTTCTAAGGACATGGGCTAATTTATTTTCGTTTTCCAACATACTATAAGACGATCCCCCCTCTCTCTCCTGTGTATAAATCACGAAGAAACCAAGATCTTCATTCGGAACGAAATCGGTTGGGAGATAGGAAAGAAGCAACACAGTCGATAGTGTACACAACAGGGCGACGACGATGGCTGTCAAACGATGGTGAAGAACAGAGACGAGGGCTTTGCGATATTTTTTTTCCATCCATCCATTCAGTCGATTCGACCACTCAGAAGCCTTAGCCCCATTTTTTCGAGGCGGAATAAAACGACTGCAAAGCATTGGCGTCAATGTCAATGAAACTATTCCAGAAATCAAAGTAATTACCGTCAATGTGATAGCAAACTCCTTGAAAATTTTACCGATCAATCCTCCCATAAAAAGCATGGGAATAAATACAGCAATGAGGGAAAGGCTCATCGATACGATAGTAAAACAAATCTGACGAGACCCTTCCATTGACGCTTGAAAAGGAGTCTCTCCCGACTCTATACGTCTAATGATATTTTCTAACACCACAACGGCGTCATCAATAATGAATCCTACAGCCAAGGTTAACGCCAAAACAGAAAGGCTATCTAAAGTAAAATTAAGCACAAACATCACTATAAATGTGGCTATCACCGATGCCGGAAGTGCTAAAGAAGGAATAATCGTATCCCTGACTTTCCCCAAAAAAAAGAAAATCACCAATATGACAAGAAGTAACGAGACAACCAAAGTCTTCATTGCATCATCAATGGCTTCTCGAACAGCAATCGAGCGGTCAAATACAATGTGAAGATCAATCGCCAGCGGAATCTCTGTTTTTATCGAATCTAAAAGCTTATAAATGTTATCAGCTATAGCAACAGTATTCGCATCCGGCGCCCGTTGTATCGCAAGAGTAACCGTAGGTTCGACCTCATCCCCTTCAATATATTGGGAATAAATCTTATTGTTTGCGAAATTGTCTATGGCACGCCCAAGATCGCGAATACGGACAGGTGAACCATTTCGGTAAGTCACAATCATTTGTTCGTAATCTGCACCTGTCATCAGTTGTCCATCGACAGACACTATAGGAGCCGCAACATCTCCATCAAGCTGCCCTGTAGCAATAAAGGCGTTCTGTAGTTTGATCATGTCAGCAAGCTCATTCAATGTGACATTATGGGTAACAAGTTTCCCCGGATCAACTTGGACCCTAACAGCCAACAAAGAGCCAAATGTTGACACTTGAGAGACCCCTTCAATCATAGAGATCCGCTGCCCTATCACGGTATTACCATAAGTATAAAGGTCTGCACGCGACATGGTCTTTGAAGTCAGAGAAATGTAAATGATGGGCATTTCTGCAGGGTTAACTTTCCTGTATGTCGGACCAAAGGGAAGATTCGGAGGCAAATAGGGAATCGCACTTGTAATTGCTTCTTGAACATCTTGAGCCGCTGTTGTCATGTCTTTGTCGATTTCAAACTGCAAAATAATGCTTGTATTTCCAAGAGTGCTATTTGAGCTTACAAGACGTAACCCTGGAATCCCCATAAACTGTTTTTCTAGAGGTAGAGCAACAGAATTGGCCATCGTTTGCGGTAAGGCTCCGGGAAACGAAGTTTTAACATTAATTGTCGGATAAGCAACATTTGGCATGCTGCTGATAGGCAAAGCATTATAAGCTAATATCCCAGCAACAACCAATGCCAACATAGCCAAGGTGGTCATCACCGGACGTCGAATAAATGGAGCAGAGAGATTCATTATTTTGAAGCCGGTGCGGTGATAACGATCATCCCCGGAGCAATGTTGATTTGACCATCAACGACAACGCTGTCGCCAACCTTCAAGTCTGGGGAAGCCACTGCTATATACGCTTCGGTACGAGTTAAAACATCAACATTATGCGCTGAAACTTTCTGTTCTCCATCCATTTTATAAAGGTACGCACCGTTTTTACCAATTAAAACGGCTCCGGGAGGTACGACAAGAGCCATTGGAGCGGTGGATTGCAACACCTTAACCTTAATAAATTCTCCGGGCCATAACACCCACTCCGAATTCGAACACCTTCCTTTTAAAAGGATTGTCCCTGTGTCCTGGTTCACCTGATTATCGATGAAATAAGTCTTTCCTTCGAACGGTATTTTAGGTTTTTCCGGCAAAACGGCAATAAAAGGCCATATTCCTTCATTTCCCTGTTTCAGACGAATGGCTTCAAACTGCTGCTGAGATAGCGAAAACATGATATCTATTGGATCAAACGGACGGATCACCGTGATCGCAGTTGGATCGTATGCTGTGACCACATTTCCTGGATAAATATTGAAGTAGCTGATTTTTCCGGAAACGGGAGCAAGGACCTGGCAGAAATCGAGATTAATTTGAGCTGCAACAATAGCAGCAATATCCAATTCGACTTGCGCCTGGGCAGCTTTGGCATTTCCTTCATACTGTTCCCATGTCAACTGCGAGATAAAATCTTCTTCGACAACGGTTTTATATCTCTTCACTGTGAGTTCAGCAACTTCCAATAAAGCCTGGTCATGGAGCAGCTGAGCTTTTGCTTCATCTAAAATAGCTTGATAAGGGCGCGGATCGATCATATAAAGGAGATCGCCTTCCTTTACGATTGCCCCTTGCTCGACATAAGCTTTCAACAACTTTCCTTGCACTTGCGGACTGATAGCAACCTCTACCGGAGGAATGACTTGTCCAATCGTGTCGATATAAACAGGAACGTCATACTGTTGCACAAGAGCTGTAGTCACATTTGGAGGATCATTTTTTGGTTTTGGCGATCCATGACATCCAGTCACCAACAATACAATTAAAACTAATACGAAATTCATAAGTCAGCTCTCAGCTTTATCTTTAAAAGGAATATTAAATAATTCTTTAGGAGGCGTTTCTCTCCAGTGCCCTTTGGTCTCATCCAAAACACCAACGGAAAATGCTAGGTTAGCCAGTGAGGCAGCCCACTGGGTCCTTGTCACAATAAGCTGAGCGCGGGCATTGCTCAGTGTTGTCAAGGCATTGAGAACATCAAGAATAGATGCCGTCCCCACCTTGTACTGAGATAAATAGCCTCTAAAGGCGCGCTCGCTAAACTCTAAATTAGCTATACTTGATGGCAATGCCGCAACAGCGGAGGTAAATGCATAGTAATTGGTCACAACTTCGCTAGCAACCGTCGATAGCTGAACATCTAGATTAGCCAATGCCTCCTGCACCTGATTGCGCATCTGCTTGAGCTGGTTTTTGTAATAAAACCCTTGAAAGATTGGGACGTTTAAGTTGATGGAGATGTTGTTGTTATGCCCATCGGCAATGGGATTATGGATAAAATGCAATCGACTCCATTGCGCGTTGGTCGAGACTGTGGGCATTCCTGCAGAAAAAGAAATATCCCTCATCGCCTCTTGTTGTTTTACAACAGCTATCGCTGCACCGATATCCGGTCGTTTATGCTTGGCTACCTCTAAAAGATGATCCAAGTCGCCTGATATTTCAATTACAGGAAGTTGATCCGGTAGGCTTTCAACAGATAATTTTGTTTCTGGAGCTAACCCCACAGCAATTACTAGCTCCCCAAGAGATGTTTTTTCTTCCCCTTGAGCGTAAATAAGGGTTGTCCGTGCTTGTTCAACAGCAGCTTGAGCTTGCAACACATCTGTCATTGTTGCCAAACCGGCATTTCGCATCGTCAAGGCTGCCTTCAGAGACATTTCAGCATCTTTCAGATTTTGTTCATCAGCGGCGACAAGAGCTTTATTTCCGTTATAACTTGTATAATAGTCCAACACATTCATCATTACCTGCTGCAATGTGAAATTGTGTTGCCAATTGGCTTGATAGAGTGTTTCCAATGCCAATGTTGCTTGTGCATCTCTACCGCCAAAATCGAACATCAACCAGCTGGCTGTCACCTCATTGAAATTTGTATCTATTTGACTGTTCCCCGATATAGCAGCAGTAGTCGGTCCCCTTGCTGTCGTTCCGGTATTTGAAAGAGCTGTAGCTTGAGTGGCGCTCGTCACTGTACTTCCGGAGCTAGCTCCAATGGTATCACTCTCTGCCGTTAACGTTGAAGTGAAGGCTATAGCCGGATAATATTCGCTTAAGGAAGTCCGGTAAGCATAGGCAGAAGCCCTGGCTGCATACCAACTTGAGCGTGTGGAAGGATTATTGAATAAAGCAATATCGAGCAATTTAGCGACAGATATTGTTGAGGAGAGATCTTCTGCAGTAAAGGGGCGTACAACAGTCTGCTTGGGGTAAGTGATCGACTTTCCTTTCCACTCAGATCCAGGAGAACTTGGAGCGTCACCACTAAAAGAAGGATCATAGGTAAACTCGTTACACCCCACCAACAAAGACAGCAAGAAGGCACTAAAAATGGTGTATACCGAAAGCGATTGAAGCATTGAGTTTAGACTGACACAAAGTTTTTTACGATCGCATGATCGTAAATTTAACGCAGTCGAAATTTCAATTTTTGAACCTCGCTTGGTATAACTCATGAAATTTGTAATCCAGGTTAAAATATAACCGATCCTGGCATTGTAAAAAAATATTTACTAATATATCAAGAAATATACTATTCATAGCTCAAAATGAGAATTTTGGCTAACGTCAAAGGTCTACTAATCGAAATGGCACTCCGTATTCCCTGTGGTCGAACTGAAGGAACATCTTTGGTACCCGAATTTCGTCTTAAACAGAAAAAACTTATTGTTTTTTTGCATCTCCGCCCAGTATCGGTCACAGACATAATGTGTCGTTCGCAGCTTGATCAGTTTCTCATAGCCGTCACGAAAATAAAACAACACCTTTTCTGCCCCTTTTCTGTTGAGGAGATATGCTGAACAAGTTGTACATTCCTGATAAGATAGCAAAAGGAGGTCGTCGTATTCTTTTATTTCGTGATATTTGCTTGAATTCAGCAAACAAACTTCATAATCGTACTGTCTATCGAAAAACAGTTTCAACCTCTTTAAATTACCTTCTATATCAGCTGTAAATGTAACGTCATCTTCTAAAATTAGACACGTCTGATGGATCCCTTTCAAAAAGTCTTCGACCATATTCCCATGATTTTTTGTACAACTCGCATGGGCATCAAAAGATTTATCACCAGTGATAGACTCTCTTTTAACCTTATAATGACAAATTCGATTTAACGGAGCCCTCACCCGACAAAGTTCAGAGAGTATCTCCATGTAACGGTCAACTCTTTCCTCCAAATTCAAAATATAAACAACCCCTATGGATTCCCAAGCTGGATCATATTCAAATTTGGAATGCTTCAGGTCTTTAAAATATAAAGGATGACGCCAAATTTTATTGCTATAGGGTAAGTTGTTGTGTGCATGGTGATAGTTTCCATAAACGATAACCAATTCATTATCTTTCGGTTCTCTAAGAGGGTCTGTCGTCGCAATAATTTGCCGACCTGTCTCCCTTAGTTTATCTATCAAACCATTGCTATGTTCAATAATCGATTCATCAACAAGAAGGCAATCGAAATATTGATATAGCTGACACGCCTCTTCTATCTTATTTTGAGAAACTAATTCGTTAATCGATGAGAGGAGTTGTTCTCTATTTAAGACCCTGAAATCATCAACGCTTATACCATCATCAGAATTATTTAGAGCTGTTGCTAAAGGAGAGTAAGACAACACAGAGAAAAGCGTTATTAACATGAAGAAAAACATAGCAAATCGATCTGAGATCATATATCGAAACCTTTTAATAGTGATACGGAACAAAAGTAAAGGTAACTGCCAGAGACTGGCGAGATTAAATTCATTCGCCAGTGTCGTCGGATAGGTAAAAAACTGCAAAAGCAATGAACTGGAAGGATACAGTCGACGATGCGCGCACCAAATCCTTTTAAAATGCCATAAAATCACACTTTTTGGTTCTATAGTCATGTATTTTTCCTTTGTCACAACTGCATATTCGAAATGTTCAAATTGCGAAAATGGAATCTTTTGCAAATCTTCTAAAACTGATGCAGGAATGTGAATATCACATTCTTTTTGTAGAAACTCAAGACTTTTGAAAAGGCGCAAGCTAACCTCCCGCTTTTTTGCCTCCTCTAACAGGGAAGGCCAAAGGATCTGATCTCCTGCTTTTTTCACGATCATATGCGCATCGACAATCCAGCGCATTGGATGCAAAAGATTCCACCGATATCCATGCATACATGTGTGGAACAAATGATCGGTATGTGAAAGGGTCAATGTCGGTTGGGACCTAAACATCAAAGGAACAGCCCGCTGCCAAAACACCCCATCATCACAATATTCAGGAAAAAGACGCCAGTGCAAATCGAGTTCATACCCTTTGGGATCGACAAATGTACAAGCGTGTGAGGACTGCTTATAATTTTTCTTCAAAGGCATTGTTTTAACAACATGTGCATGAGAATGAGCTTTAATCTGCCATCCGTTTTCCAGCAACAAATCTATAGCTTCATCAACACGGTCAAGAGGGATCAAAACATCACCATCAACCATGGCACGAGTATAGGGATCAGGATAATACACATAACTTAGTGCCACCCCTTTTAGCAATATTGTAGGAATATTTTTTGCATGAAGAACTCCTAAAACACGCTCTACAGAGTGGAATAACATTTGGTTGCAGAATAAATTCCTTTTATAAATCCCTTTGAGTTTTTGCATATCAGGATCGTCCGCAGAAGCGCGCTGTAACGTATAGTAAAGCATCGGCAAAAGACGAAAAACAGAATCATCGATACTCTCTAAATTAGATTCCTTTTTCCATTCACCCCAGGCAGCAGCAACGTTTGGAGACTCAGACAAACAGATTTTTATCAGTTCCAACTGTTTCTGAGTGGGTAGGCATCCGCCGATGTTTTCTGTGATATGCATTTTATACTTTTCGCCTGCGATCTAACATTGCTTTAACAACATGTAAATACTCATACCGTTGATGTTTTAACTGTATCCCCATGTTGTTACCATGAATGCGACGTCGAGCAAGCACATCTTTAATCAACAGACTTTTGCACCCTTTATCTTTAGCCCTGCCATACCAATCAAGAAATTCTCCAATTTCAATATGGGTTGGGAAATTTCCAGCGTGCAAGAGAGCCTCTTTCCGGATCATTAAGGTGGAAGCACAATAACCTGCCATCACTTGTCCATCCCCTTTTATTCGTTTTTTACGCTCCTCATCCAGTTCAGAACTTATGAATTGTTCTATCATAGTAAAAACCATCGAAACATCAGGATATAGCAACAAAGTTTCCAATTGCTTTTCAAGCTTTAAAGGATGCCATAGATCGTCTCCGTCAAGGAACGTCACCACATCACCACGAGCGAGGGCAATTCCTGCATTTCGTGCAGCCCCTAACCTCTGGTTCGTTTGATAGTGATAGATTAATTTATCGCCGTAAGATCTAGCAATATTTCCTGTATTATCAGTAGAGCCGTCATCAACAACGATCAATTCGAAATTTTTCCATGTTTGCGCAAGCACGCTTTCAATCGTATCGGCTAAATATGCCTGGCTATTGTAAGCATTAATAATCACGCCCACTAAACTGTCATTTTTCATGCATTAGCCCTTCTCGTTGCCTTACTATCGATTTTCTAATTATATGCAAAAGATCACGATGCAAGGGAACAACGTTAGCCGATTCATTAGCATTATGTATGCGTTTGTAAAACAAAATATCGGGCATGTGCCCTACCGGAATTTTCATATCTTTGGCAGTAAAAAACCAAGCCGAATCGTCACCTCCGCTCCGATACTGTTCGTCAAAGAATCCCACCTTATTAAACACACTCCTACGTCCAAGCAATGTGCCTAGCAAATAACCAGCATGGTCTCCTTCCAGCCTCTCCGGGTTAAGCCAGCTTGGACAAGACATTCCTGATTGAACAAATAACTTTTGCCTACATAATACGTAATCGATATTTTGATTCATTTCGAGATAAAAGACTTGTTTCGATGTTTTATCCGCAGTCCAGATATCATCCTGATCAAGAAAAGTGATAAACTCCCCTTTTGCGTTTCTCAACCCTACATTTCTCGCAACGGCCACACCTCTATTCTTTTGCACAATCAGTGTAACCTTATCCTTAAACTTAGATACAATATCAAGACTTGTATCCGTTGATCCATCGTCTATTAAAAGGATTTCCATTGGGTTATAATCTTGTGCAAACACACTCTGAAGAGTTTCTTCTAGATAAGCCGCTCCATTATAAATAGGTATAATAACACTGACAAGCGGTCTATTTAGCATCATCAAACTCCGAAAGAGGTACAAGATTTAAGGCTTTACCCTGATTCATCAATTGACGGCGATTGATGGATCGCTTCAAGGCTGAAAAAAATGTGAGATCGTAATGGTTATTCTCTCTAGTCATATTTGAAGAATGTTGTTGATAGAGGAGATTGATTTCTTTCATAATCGCAATTTTAATTCCAGACTCACGAACGCGGAAAAACCAATCAAGATCCTCAGCAAATCGTAGCGATTCGTCAAAAAGACCCACTTTATCAAAAACTTCTTTGTGAACTAATAGAGCTCCCAAATTGACATTTAAAAGTCCGTTCTCTTCGCCGTGATGAATAGGCATATTTTTTGCCCCTTTTAGCCTGATATATTTTATACGACCTGTCACAATCTTAAGCGAACTATCAGACCTCAACCTGGCCAATTGCAACGCAAGTTTATCATCCGGCCATTCGTCATCCGCATCCAGAAAAGCGATGATGTCGCCTTTTGCCTGTTTAATTCCAAAATTTCGCGCAGCAGCAGGTCCTTTGTTATTTTGTCTAAGGAAAATGATATCTTTGCCTAAAGTTTTAACTCGTTCTCCGATATTGTCGCTTGACCCATCATCAATTAAAATAATCTCTAAAAAAGGGTAATTCTGCCTTCTTATACTTTTAAGGGCTTCTTCGATGAACTGACCTGCATTAAAATAAGGGATGATGACACTAATACTCCATTCAGCCATTAGAACGCTCCAAGAAATCAGCAATAAGATAAGGAATTTGCTCCACATCTGTACCTAGGTCTAGCCAAAAATTAGGGACAGATGTTGTAAGTAAGCGCATTTTATCAAAAGCTATCTTACCATCCCCCTCAAGATGCAACACCGTTGTTGGAGCAAGCGCCAACAACGATTCGGCGCTACTGGCTTGTCGAATCCTGGAATTTTTTTGGTGAGTCACACGCGGCAAAAATATAGCCTTAATTGGGAATCCTGCAGAGAGCTTCTCTGGAAAATGTTCATTCAGAAAAAACAAAGCTTTTTCGCTAGACAAACTCTCTTTATTGCTAATTTTTTCAGATAGATGAGGCAGCATGTTTACACTATTAGGAACGAGCTTTCCAGTATTATAAAGGCTATAGACAAAAGGAATTGGTTCATTAGAAATCATCACATAATCATCACCCACATACTTCAAACCTGACCGAACACAGCTGAGGGCTGTTGTCGATTTTCCCGATCCACTTTTCCCCGTTAATAAAATTCCCCCTTTATCGAAGCCTACAGCCCCCGCGTGGACTAGCTGGAAAGGACGGAGCTTGCTCCACCAGTGAATGATACAACGCATCGGGAAACTCATCTCCCAATAAGGCAGTATTCTCGGATGTTGCATCCAATAGATTCCGAGCCGACGACGGTTGTTGTACATGTGCAAGATAGAGTTATCAGGATTATAAACAGTTCGTATGACCTCATTGTTAAAGCCTTGAATATGCCCCCTTGGACCGTAAGCTGTCATCAGCCATGGAGGTGGAGGCATGGGAGTATCTGTAGAGTCGCAGTCCCAACAATTAATAGTTAATGAAGGGAGACAAGGAGGAAGTTCAAGATGAGAAAACGCCATGGATAGCGATTTTAGCAGAGCTTCACCTGCAAACCTCAAACAAAGAACCTCGGATCCCAACCGGTAATAACGGCGTATATCTGCAGAGTTTGACACCGCCTTTTCGAAAGCAATTTCCACTTCCTCAAAATAGCCTTCGGGACGTCGAGTAGCTGGCAGAACAAATTCCGCTATTTGCAGGGTTTCCATAAACACCTTCAAAATTTTTCTAGAGTGTTCTGAGCAAAATGAGGCCACCCCTGTTCACTGATTTCATGAATGGGGTCGAGCAATAACAGCTCTTGCATATCGTTAAAAACAGTCAATTCTGGAGGATTGTAAACCATCTCTTTTGACTCTACCATTACCTGTTCTTTCACAGGTAAAGTCTCAACCGAAATAATGAGTTGTTCTTCTAAAAGATGGTCTAAAAAAACCTTCAAAGAAGCTTTAGCGGTCTCAGAAGATATCGAGAACTGTTCGCTCATAATCGCAGTTATTTGTTCCTCATTGAATCCATTTTGGATAAGCTGCCAGAGATAAGCTCCAGAGTCATTCATTGAATAATAATTCCCGTGTTCTAGATTGATAACGACAGCTTCGCCGTCGATAACTTCGTGAATTACGTTGAGATGGCTAATGTAATATCTTGAAGACATAAGATGATATCCTTTAAACATAAAGAGGTTTATGACTGGAAATCTAACAAAAGAATATTTTACATGTAAAGTCGTAAAATTTTGACTGCAAAAGGAATTTCGATGGTTTTTAAAAAGGAAAAAGGACGTATCTTTTATTTCTGTCCAGATTCTGCTATTCCCTCCGGGGGCATAAAAAAGATCTATCAACATGTCGATCTACTAAACGAGCTGGGATTTTCAGCATTTGTTGTGCACAACAAACCCGGATTCCGCTGTTCCTGGTTCGATAATACAACGCCGATAGCCTATTTGTATAAGGTTGAAAAATCCCTACTTATTCTTGGTCCAGGAAAACAGCAAAAACAACTAGACGCACTTTCTTCAGAAGATATTCTTGTTTATCCTGAAGTCACCCCAGAAAAAACAATACAACAGGTGATGGATTTAGGATTTTACACAGTTATTTTCAACCAAAACGCTTATTATACGTTCCTAGCCTCCTCCTCTATTTACAAAGGCGAAAATGTCTTAGGAGCAATCGTGGTCTCAGAAGACAGCAAGAAGTATCTAGAGTACACTCTACCCTCTCTCAGCACTTTCCGGATTCATATATCTATTGATTTCAACATTTTCTCTTTTCAAGTAGCGAAGAAAAAACAGATTGCCTATATGCCACGTAAATGTGAAAGCGATTCCCATCAGATTATTAGCATATTAAATGAGCGTGGTCTGTTAAAAGATTGGAAGGTCGTGCCAATTGATAATATGTCTGAAAGAGAAGTCGCCCATATTCTTAAAGAAAGCGCTATTTTCCTCAGTTTTTCTCATGCAGAAGGGTTTGGTTTGCCTCCGGTAGAGGCTATTTCATGCGGATGTCTTGTCATCGGCTATCACGGAGGCGGAGGGAGAGAATATTTCCAAGGAGATTCGATTTTTCCCATCGTTCAAGGAGAAATCATCGAGTATGTCAAAACTGTTGAAAAAGTTACCCTTAATTACAATCAGGAAGCGACACATTACGCTGAAGCAACAGCATTGGCGAGCATCCTGATTCAAAATATTTACTCGCTCAAAAAAGAAAAAGAGGACTTAAAAAACGCCTGGGAATCGATTTTATACCGAAAATAATTCAAAATTTAGCGTTTCTAGTGCTCCAAAACTTTCCAAATTTCAACAGGAACTAGGGAGTGTACCTAGTACACTGTTTCACTTAAATTGTCTGATTTGGCTAGCGTGAAAGCTTCCGCGGTTCGAAGGTCGAAAATGGGTTAGTATGAGGCAATACAACCCCATTTTCGACCTTCGAACCCCGGGGCTTTGACGCAGTCAAATCAGACAATTTAAGTGAAACAGTGTACTAGTATATTTGAGAAAAATAAACCGTTATAAGATTAGAGCTTTTGCATAATTCAAGGTTTGTTGCTTTTCAGGATTATTTCGAAAGAACCCGAAAAGCGACAGAACCTGAATATGTAAGAGGTCTATTGTAAAGACACACTTATAGAAGGGCTTTCAGTACCATTGGAGTTGAACGATGTGATGGAATAGACTGTCAGTACATTTTTTTGCTGATTGTGCTGGATGTACTGCAATGTCGAAGCACTCACACTGGCAATTTTGGTGTTATTTTTATAAATGTTATATCCAACGACTCCTGAAGAGGAGCTTGGCCCCCATTGAATAGTATTATAAAATTCTGTCTGTGAGAGAAATTGGCGTTTCTTTTGGGTGCCGTTCAAATAGGTTGGGGGCAATAGATTTGTTGGAGTTATAGCCATTCCCTGAGGAGCATTTCCGACTCCAGTTTCACCAACAACGGTATGGGTAGCAGTTTCAATCTCTTCAACACTATTGTCATCACTGTCGGCTACATAAGCAAAGCTACTGTCATCTGTAAAAACAACACTGAAAGGAGAATTTCCTACTGATATGACATCTGTAACAGTATTCGTATCAGTATCGATAACAGAAACAGTATTATCCTCCTGATTGGGAACATAAACTAAATGAAGTGTTGGAGCAGCTGCCAAATAGCGAGGATTGTTGCCTACAGAAACTGTTGTTAAGACAGTCCTTGTCGTAGTATCAATGACGGAGACGGTAGCATCAGATAAATTAGAAACGTAAGCGAAGCTGCCATCAGGAATTATGGTGATACCAAAAGGAGAAGTGCCAACAGAAATGGAGCCTACAACGGTATTATTTGCTGTATTAATAACAGAAACAGAATTGAAAGAGGTGTTGTTATTAGTCACGTAAGCGTAGCTGCCGTTAGGAGTTACTGCTATGGATACAGGCCATGTACCGACTGTAACTGTAGTTGTGACAGTGTAAGTTGTTGTATCAATGACAGCAACAGTATTGCTTCCATTATTAGCGACATAGGCAAAGTTACCATTGGGCGTAAAGGCGATCCCTAAAGGTCCTGATAAAAGACCCGAAGAAATTGTGTTCACTACGTTGTTATTGGCGGTATTGATCACAGAAATTGTATTATCAAAGTAACTCGGAACATAGGCGTAGCTACCATCAGGAGTAATGGCAACAGTTCCAGGTTCAGTCCCCACAGTGACAGTGGCAATCACATTATTGGTATCGGTGTCTATAACCGATACGGTATCCTCGCCTGCATTTGCAACGTACACGCTATTTGCAAAACATTGACTCAATGAGAGACAAAACACTATAGTTAATAGTGGGGTAAGCTTCATTATACGACCTAAAGTTGAATTTTTAATCCTAGAGATAAAAGATCATAGTGAATAAAGTCAATTTTTTTCATTACAACCTATTCAGTGTTGATAACGTACTAGGGAATGTACCTAGTTCCAGTTGAAAGTTGGTGCACTAGAAACGCCAGTTTTTGAATTACGTTCGGTATAATCCCATGTACAGAATTAGGATGAATCAAAAAAAATAGATAGACAATTATATTTAGAACTTTCATCTTCCCTATTTTGGTTAAACACTAAACAACACTACATACCAATATTATTAAAATGATAAATATCTTTAGAAAAAAATATTTAATTTTGGCAGCTACAGTGATCATGAGCATAAGTCAAGGCTTCTTATCCGCAACTCCCGCTTGCGAGAATGGTTCTGCGGATGAATGTGAGTGTGATGAACAATCTGAAAATTCATGGATAAGCGGCGATTTATTATATTGGAGAACCCGTGAGGACGGTTTTGGATGTGCTTTTGGCTCAACAGAAATTGAAACAGCAGTCAGCAACGGGATGGTTGTTACAGATATCAGCGAAAGAGATGGGGATATTGATTTTGATTGGGAATTAGGTTTCAGCTTAGGGGTTGGACATGACTTTGACTGCAGTTGCTGGGGCACCTCTGTATATTGGACCCATTTTAATGAAGCTGGAAGGGGCCATGATTGTAATAACCATGCGAAATGGAAATTAAGATTCGACGAAGTTGACGCTGTGTGGGGGTACAAATTGAATTGCGGTTCCTTTTTCGGCTTTAGGCCATTTTTTGGAGCTCGTTATGCGCAAATTAATCAAAGTCTGTCGACCCATTTAGTAACGGAAATTCTAGATTCTTCAACAGGCGAAAGCTCCATTGTTGTATCGATAAAAAAAGGCGACGAATATTTTTGGGGTGCAGGTCCATTATTGGGATTTGAAGCAGAATTTTCCTTAGGATGCGGTTTTAGTGTGTATGGAGATCTTGCGGGCGCTTTTTTGTATGGTAATTTCAAGGACAAATTTTATGACAGCGATCTTTTTACAACCACGGTCAATAATTGCCATTCTATAAAAAACACTCGCAACGTCCTAACATGTTTTGATGCTGGATTGGGTGTGCGCTATGAATGGTGCCGCGTGGCTTTTCAATTAGGTTTGGAGCATCATAGTTATTTCAATTTCAATCACATAGGCTGCTGCGCCGATTTGAATTTATATGGGGTCAACGCCTCGGCAATTGTGCGTTTTTAGAGCGTCACTAGCCACGAAGACTGTAACAAGAAAATAGATCTCTTGGGAAAAATCTAATATTCTTATTTTCTTTTGATCTTATTTTAAGGGGTTAGTTGTAAAATTGCAATCGAAGCATTCACGTTTGCTTCCGTACCACCTATAACAGATGCAAGTGTCACAGCGGCAGCAGAAGTGTGGTTTTCCAAAGTTAAAACGTCTCCTGCACTCATCGAGAA
>JBAWZJ010000002.1:0-22861 GCA_037143085.1 Parachlamydiaceae bacterium
CCTCTTTTTTCTTTGTAAAAAATATATTTAGCCATTCCCAGCGGGAATGGCTGAATAACGAGTACGCTGTCAAACATCAAGATACTCAGGATTAGGTATGAATCCGGATCCTATTCCAAAACAATGTTGAGCAGCTTGTTAGGCACAAAAATCACCTTCTGAATCTTTTGCCCTTCGAGAAAGCGGACAATACCCGAATGTTGCTTAGCAGCTACTAACACATTTTCTTCTGATTGATCTTTTGGTAGGTCAAAACGTCCACGCACTTTACCATTTACCTGAACTACATAAGTGATTGTCTCATCATGGAGATAGGATTCATCTGCCACAGGAAACGGTTGATACGCCAAAACTTCTTTACATCCTATCAGCTGCCAAACCTCTTCAGCAATATGTGGAGCAAATGAAGCGAGCGCTTGTGTAGCCATTTTTATAACAGAGCGCGGATACTTTGGTAGTTTTGAAAATTCATTGATGAATTCCATCATCTTCGCAATAGCAGTATTAAATTGGAGTAACTCGAGATCTTTGCTAACCCCGGCAACCAACCGATGACCAAACTTCAACGCTTCAGGAGACTCTTCATCACAAAGTTTTTCCGATACGGCAAGGTCGTAAAAGCGATTCAAGAAACGGCGGCACCCGCTCACTGCATCAGTATTCCATATTTTTTCTTTTTCTAATGGTCCCATGAACATTTCATAGAGACGGAGCGAGTCTGCTCCAAATTCCTCGATCACATCATCTGGAGTGACTCCATTAAGCTTAGACTTCGACATCTTTTCAACAACACTCTTCAGCCCTTCTCCCGTCGATTTCACGAGAAATTTGCCGTCTTTTTCTACAACATCTGCAGGATCAACATAACCTCCGCCATGTTTTTGGAAAGAACGGGCTACAATGATCCCTTGATTTCGTAGCGATTGGAATGGTTCTAAAGTCGAAACAAGTCCAGAGTCATAAAGGACTTTATGCCAAAAACGAGAGTAGAGAAGATGCAAGACGGCATGCTCTACGCCACCGACATACAAATCCACAGGCATCCAATAATTTTCAGCCTCTTTACCCCATGCTTGATCTTTATTTTTAGGGTCGCAAAAACGGAGGTAATACCAGCAAGATCCAGCCCACTGCGGCATGGTGTTTGTCTCGCGCAATGCTTTTTTCCCTGTCTTGGGATCGACGACTTCAACCCATTGACGTACGCGGGCAAGAGGGCTTTGTCCATCTCCTGTTGGTTTGAAATCTGTCATTTCAGGAGGAGTTAAGGGTAACTCATCTAATCCAAGAACACGCTTAGAGCCATCTTCATAATGGAGAATAGGAAAGGGTTCGCCCCAATAACGTTGGCGTGAGAATAACCAGTCCCTCAGTTTATAAGAAGTAGCACGTTTTCCACATCCACGACCTTCCAACCAAGAAATAATCCTTTCTTTTGCTGCTTCGATGGTTAAACCATGCAAAGAGATCTCATCATTTTCGCTATTGATATAGTCTCCCTCTCCAGGCCAGCAAAAATCGCCTCTAAGAGTCTCCTGAATCAGATGCTCAATAGAAGAACCTTCAGGTACACATTCGGGCGACTTCGATCCATCCGGCCGGATCACCGGAATGACCTCTAACTTAAATTTTTTAGCAAATTCAAAATCCCTTTGATCATGTGCAGGAACACCCATTACAGCGCCTGTCCCATAGTTCATGAGGACGTAATCGGCAATCCATATTGGCATTTCTTTTCCTGTGACCGGATTCAAAACATAAGCCCCGAGGAATTCCCCTGTTTTTTCTTTATTCAATTCCGTGCGAAACAGATCAGACTCCCCTGCTACCATTTTCCTGTATTTTTCTACCGCTTCTTTTTGTTCAGGCGTAGTAATTTGGGCAACAAGAGGATGTTCAGGAGCAATCACCATGAAGGTAGCGCCAAAAAGAGTATCTGCACAGGTTGTAAAGACTGATAGCTCATGCGAACTATCCTTAATTTTGAATGTGATGTGAGCGCCTAAGCTTTTTCCAATCCAATTGGTTTGCAAACGTTTCAGACTTTCAGGCCAGTCGAGAAGAGCTAAATCTTCCAGTAATCTTTCGGCATACGCTGTGATTTTCAAAATCCACTGTTTCAGCGGTTTGCGTTCAACAGGATATCCCCCTTCTTTGGCTCGTCCATCTTCAACTTCTTCATTGGCTAAAACGGTCCCCAAGGTTGGACAATAGTTGACCATTGCTTCGGCTTCATAAGCCAATCCTTTCTCGTACAATTTGGTGAAAATCCACTGAGTCCACTTATAATAATCAGGATCACTTGTCGCGACTTCTCTGTCCCAATCGTAGCTGAATCCCAAAGATTGAAGCTGGCGGCGAAAGTTATCAATGTTCTTTTCTGTGGTTTCAGCAGGATGCGTCCCGGTCCGAATCGCATACTGTTCAGCAGGAAGACCGAAACTGTCCCAACCCATAGGATGAAGAACATTGAATCCTTTTTGTCTTTTAAACCGAGCAATGATGTCTGTTGCTGTATATCCTTCTACGTGCCCAACATGGAGTCCAGCTCCGGATGGATATGGAAACATGTCGAGTACATAATATTTAGGTTTTGCATGATCGATGGAAGCCTTAAATGTCTTATGCTCTTTCCAATATTTCTGCCACTTGGTTTCGATCTCTTTGTGATTATATTTCATAAAAAACGATTTGGATGGTTGTTTTTAGTGTTATCTGATATTGTGGAGATTCTAGCAGAACAAGCAATAAATACTCTATGACAAAGAAACACTCTAGCTCAAAAGAAAAGAAAAATCCAGCTATCTCGGACGGAAAGACCGGAAAAGAAGCTAAACTTTTCAATAATATTTTAAAGACGACCCAACAATTCATCCAGGGGAAGTGTTTCCTTCCCGTGACTTTTGGGGAACTTTACACGAAGCTACATCTCCATGAACAGCACAAAGATATTTTGTTGGAGGTTTTAGAAACCCTCACAAAAAGTGGTATTATCGAAAGCGTTCGAGGAAAGTATGTGTGCACAACCACACAGGAAAACACCATCACCGGAACACTGAGACTCCATCCACGGGGATTCGGCTTTGTAAAACCGGAAGATTCCACAGCGTACTCTCAAGATATTTTTATCCCTAAACATTTGACCGAAAGAGCTATTGACGGTGACACCGTCGAAGTTCTGGTAAATAATGAATCTATATCTGAAAAAGGTCCAGAAGGACGCATTACAGCAATTCTATCTCGAGGCAGAACACATCTAGCTGGCATTATCCGCGAAATCGGACGCAATGAAACTTATTACGCTTACGCCCCACTTCTCGGTATGGCGCAAAAGGTCGCTGTCGAAACAGCCCCCGGAGAAACACTCACCATCGGCGATAGGATCGTCATGGAAGTGATCGAGTGGGGCAACAAAGAAAGCCCTACAGAAGCTCGCTTATCCCGACGTCTTGGCCATATTTCAGACGCCTCCTGCGATATCCCGGCGGCTATTGAAGAGTACGAACTCCGCAAAGATTTTCCAATCAAAGCTGTTAATGAAGCTCACGAATTTGGCACACGGGTATCTACAGCTGAAATCAAGAAGAGGGAAGACTTGCGCTCCCTCACATGTTTTACAATAGATCCAGATACAGCTAAAGACTTTGACGATGCTATCAGCCTCAGCAAAGAGGAAAACGGTCATTACCATCTTGGGGTTCACATTGCCGATGTTTCTCATTACGTCAGCCCTGGAACTCATCTCGATATTGAAGCGCAGATGCGGTGCAACTCAACTTACTTTCCTGGCTTCTGCTTACCTATGCTTCCGCGCGAACTATCAGACAACTTGTGCAGCTTAAAACCAAATGTTAACAGATTGACCGTATCTGTCCTCATGGAGTTTGACCCAACAGGAACACTTGTTAACTACCGAATGACTCGCAGCGTCATCAAGAGTGATAAACGATTTACCTACAAAGAGGCTAAAGCCGTTCTTGATGGAGTGAAAAGCAGCCCTCACGAAGCGACTTTGAGGCTCATGGTCGAAATGTGCGGCCTTCTAAAGAAAAAGCGTTATGAAAGGGGCAGTATTGAATTTGGATTGCCTGAACTTGTCATTCTCGTCGATGAAAAAGGTGTTCCTACGGGAACGGACTACGTCACTTATGACATCACACATCAACTTGTCGAAGAGTTTATGCTCAAAGCAAATGAGACGGTGGCATGGCACCTGACCAATGAAGGAAAGGGACTTACCTATCGCGTGCATGATGAACCTTCAGAAGAAAATATGAAGGACTTTGCCTTGTTAGCGGGCGCCTTCGGATTCCACCTTTCACCGACGCCGACACCAAAAGAGATCCAAGAACTATTCAAAGAGGCTATGGAAACGCCGTACGGGGAATACCTTGCTACAAGCTATATCCGTAGAATGCGGCTCGCTGTCTATTCTGCTGATAATATTGGCCACTACGGATTAAGCCTCCTCCATTACTGTCACTTTACGAGCCCAATCCGCCGTTATGTCGATCTCGTTGCCCATAGAATCTTACTTGGTGAAATTTCAGATAAAGAAAAACTGGAAATGATTGCAGCCCGCTGCTCCGAACAAGAGCGAATCAGCGCAAAAGCAGAAAACAGCGTTACTTTATTGAAGAAACTAAGGCTTCTTGACGCTAATCACAAAAAAGACAAGCGTAAAGAATATCAAGCGGTCATCACACGGGTGAAAAATTTCGGCATCTATTTCGAAGTGCTCGAGCTGATGTTGGAAAGTTATCTCCATGTCTCCGAGTTAGAGAATGACTACTACGTCTATGATGAGGTTGAAATCATTCTAAAGGGGCGCCACCACGGGCAGATATACCGAGCTGGAGATAAAATTACAGTGATGCTTAAAGATGTCGATCTCATCACCCTCGAAAGCAAATGGGATCTTCTTGTAAACGAGGGATCTGAAGTTCCAGCCGCGTCGGCAAATCGCAAGCCAGGAAAGAAGCGAAGTGGAAAAATCATCTCCCGTAAACCACCTAAGCCACAGAGGGAACCTGGAAAAAAACAACAGCGTAGGAGAAAATAAACGTACTATGCCAAACCAACAACCGAGTGGACCAATATCTCCGGGAGCGACACTTAAAACATACTTTGTCACCGGACTCGTAATTCTACTCCCTCTGGCTTTGACTTTAGCTATCGTCATATTCATCTTCAACTTACTTACCGAGCCTTTTGCCGGAATCGCCAAATCAGTATTAGACCATTACAACATCTTCCAAAATGGATTCCTTTTTCTCTCAGCTGACCACATTCAACAATATTTCAGTCAGATTGTCATCCTTCTCCTCTTATTTTTTGCGACAGTATGTCTTGGGGCTTTGACACGTTGGTTTTTTATTCACTACTTGATCCGTATTTGGGAACGCCTTGTTGCACGTATTCCTTTTATTCGGAGCGTTTACAAAACATGTCAAGATGTGATCCAAACACTATTCACAAGTAGCTCCAACTCGTTCAAACAAGTGGTTATGGTCCCTTACCCATCGCAAGAAACCAAAGCCATTGGCCTCGTTACACGAGACAATATCGCTAACCCTGACGGCTCCCCTGGATCTTTGGTCGCTGTTTTTATTCCAACAACACCAAATCCCACATCCGGTTTTTTAATTCTTTTTAAGGAAGAAAATCTAATTTACTTAGACATGAAGGTTGAAGAGGCCTTAAAATATGTGATCTCCTGCGGTGTCATCCCAACGCCGATCCATGTACTCAAAAAAGAACAAAAATGACAAAGACTCCAACTGTTTATTTTATGCGTGTCGTAGACAATGACGCAAAATTGAATCGCCTTTGTGAGGTTGTCCATAAACATTTCATTAATACTGATCGAATACTTATTTCTGTTCCTACGCCCCAAGCAGCAGCATATGTCGACCAGCTTCTCTGGAAAATGCCAAAAGAGAGCTTTACACCTCACCTTATAGCCAACGCAGTAACAAACGAGCGTGTTGCTATCACAACAGGGATGACGAACGTTAACAAAGCAAACATCCTTGTTAATTTGAACACCAATGTGCCTAGTTTGATCAATACTGTAGAAATTGTCTATGAACTCTTTGATTTAACATCACCGGAAAAAGAAAAAGCATCAGAGGCGCGGCAGGCTATCTATGCGGATACCGGGATCTCTTTCCACGAACATCCGACGAATTAAAAACTCACCTTGCGAAAGCCGAGCGACATTTAGGCTGCAGCCGCAGGAGCTTTCGCTTCAGCCCAAATGTCGCTCGGTTTTCGTAAGGCGAATTAAAAACATTGCATACATAAATGAGGCCCAAAGAATGGCTATGATGATCCTAACGCCAAAAATAGCCGTGTACACTCCATTTTTAAAGTGATGCCACCAGACCTTCGAAATAGACATGGCCTGATACGGAAGCAAAACGAGTTGATTAATAACCAATCTAATTCCAAGAAGAACTTTCTCCCAAATTTTAACCAAAATTTTCAATAACCATCCATTAAACTTTGTGGCACATCTTTGTGCAAAAAATCCGATTTCCTTCGTTCCATTCCAGGCTCCCTTGGCAATTGATTTTGCAGCATGTCCCCAAGTTGTTAATGCTTGGCGAGGACGCCCCCCTTTCCAATTGACGCGACGAAATCGCATTTTGGCTCTGTTTATCATATCAGCAGTAAACAGAGGGATTACTTGTAAGGCATTTTTCATCATCTCGATGACAGGAGCCACTATTTTCTCAGCATGCGCCTGGACAGACATTATCCCTTCTGCAAGCGGATCGGTTACCTTCTTGAGCGCTGGCAATAAAGTCCTCTCCAAAGCAGCCAATGTTTCACGGGCGGTTTTTAGAATTGGCGTTAGCAATTTATGTGCATATTTCTTACCAATCTTCAAACTCTTTGATACCACCCTTTCTAAAACAGAAAAAGTTTTCTCACTCCACCCCTTCACTTTTTCGAGAACCGTTGCTGCGCCGTTCTTAATGATATTGATTCCCATTGTAAGTGGAGGAGCCAAAAGAGTTACTACAGGCTGAATGACATTCTGATTGATGAAATGAACTGCATCGGTAGCCAGCTTTAACGCTTCGGCTAAAGCACCTTCAGCTTTTTCCCGAGCAGCTAAAGCAATCCCTTTCACCATCGTTTTGGTCTTTTCAGATAAATGTTTAGCCAGCTCTATCGGTTTATGTAAAACTCTTCCCACAGAAGCGAGTTGTCCATAAACGCTTTGCAATCCTTTTGTCAAGTGATGCCAAAATTTTTGAGCTCCATTCGCAGATAATCTGAGAGCATCGCCGATAAGCTGCTCCATTAGTCCTTTCATTACATCAGCAATGCGCTTTCCCAATTCGAGGACAAATTTCCCTACTGTTGTTGATATTTCCTTTCCAACCATTAAGAGCTGAGGCACTAAATTAACGAGAAGCCAACGAGGAATACCGTAAAAACACAGATAAGGAGGGAGCATGATCGCTAGAAAAACATATTTGCCAACCTGAACAACAGCAACAAATGACTCGTGGGAAAGTTCCAATCCTTTGGTATGAAACCGTCCTAACATTTCATTGTTCAGCCGCTGCTGGGTGGACTCTATCGTATCTTGTGTTTTGTCTGTGAAATTAACGACTGTTTTTATGGGAGATCGGAGCTCATTTGGATGACGGACAACATCATACAACATCGATGGAGCCTCGCACCGAGACCAACTATCACTTTGAACCGGACCTTTCATAAAAAACCTTATTGAACCAAGAGGGGGATATACTGCTTCTTGTTGAAAGTTGGACTTTTTGGCTAGCTTGAAAGCTCCCGCGATTCGATCGATCGTAAAGCGCGCTGTATTAATTCAATACAGCTAGCTTTACGATCGTCGAATCCCGGGGCTTTGAAGCAGCTAAAAATTTCAACTTCCAACAAGAGGCAGTATATATTACAATTTATATTAACAAACACCGAATACAAGTATTCGTAAAATCGAGATAATATCAAAAAAAATATTAAGATTCAATAAATCACTTAAATATTCTCATACAAAACATGATTCAAAACTCATTTTTTGAACATTATTCGCCACACAATCATAGTTATTGTACTGTATACCCCTACTAACATATCTGAATTCTCTTGTTTTAGAGGATTCTTAAAGCAAATTGGTTTCCCAATAAACTCTCTTAATTTTTCGATACAACTCATTTATAATTAACATTTTGAAAATAAACATCTTTTTCAGGAAAACTCAGTAAAGAGCGAATGCTAGCCAAATCGATAAAAGCAAGTATAGCCTCCCGGTCTTCAATTCCTACAGTCATAATCAAAGTAGACCCAGAGTGATCTATCGTCATTCCACAGCAATATTCGACCCGAGAGCCTTTATAAGTAAACGGCTGTGACACAGACTTGATATTATAATCCTCGTCCAAATACAAAAAACGGTGGAAATAGTGTCTACCATCGTCAAAAACGACCTGATGAATAACAACCAGGTATCCATCATCAAAAGGAACAGGTCCCGCAGAACCTCTAAAGTTAGAGAAGTTATCTGTCTGTTCGTGCTGTAAAACCTGCGTGCGACATCCTGTCTCTGGTTCAATAGAATAAACGGTTAACGGGTCATATCCGTAAATGACATGGATTTTCTCATCTTTTATGAAAGGAAGCCAATTCTTCTCACATAGCCCTGGAACAGGCCCTTCCAGAGGAATGAAATATTCCATAAACACCTGTTTAGAATTTGACGAGGAATCACCTAATTTATAGAGGCCTATTTTAGGCATATGGTAGATATCCATGTCCCATACGGTACCTGTCGCCCACAAGGCATTTTTATACTCAAAAACGCGACAATCTTCAACGTCCTGTACAGACGTATAAGGAGGGCACTTCATAGACTGAGAAATCTCATCAATAATTTCTTTTTGTGAAAGAAGACTAAAATTTTTATCGTATTGAAGAAGAAAATTACGCGCTTTGACGACACCTTTATCACCTGCATTAGGGTCGATCAGTCGATAATACAGAGCCTTTTCTTGTGTATAATTAACACACCGGCAAATAACAGTGTAACCATCGTCTGTTTTCAAGATCGATGGATTCATTGGATTACAACGAAGTTGTGCGCCTTCTCGAATTAATGGTGGTTTGATCGGCAAAGATTTGAGACGAAGATTCGGAAGAGATTGCACGTAAAAACGAAGGTTCTTCTCTGTATTATACTTAATATGTGGAGGCGTTTTTCTATTAAAAAGTAATCTATCAGAAGCCTTAAGCCCTTCTTCTCTAAACGGTGTATAATACGAAGCTATCGACAAGTCCTCATCGAATCGATAATTGTAGACCTCATCATCGACAAAAAATTCCTGATTGATCGGATAAGAGATTTTTTTTCCTTGGGATGCAAATAAATAAGCCAGATTATTTTGTTTATTTTCTCGATAGTACTTTGAAATCTTCTCTAAAGGCTCAGCTCGCACGGGATAATATTGGTAAGCATCTAAGTATTGAGAAAGAGCATTTTCCCATTCTCCGGTGATGTTATAAATATTTCCGATCATGAATTTGGCATGCCAGATCTCTTCTTGCGATCCTTGAGAATTAATAGTGTCTTCATACAATTTTATCGCCTTCTCATACCAGTGGGGGCCCATACAAGCTCTCACTTCGCTGAACATTGAAGAAATGTCGTAAGAATCCATCTCAGACTCTATGGAAGATCCTCTTTGTGCTCCTTCTTCTCCACTAACCTCTCCAAAAATAAAGCTGTGCAAAATTAAAGGTAATAAATATAGCAACATGAATCTTTGCCTCACTTTTTTTCTCCTAAAAGCTTACGTACTGCGTCTACATCTAGAAAAGCAAACAAAGCTTCTCTGTCTTCAATGCCTACTGTCATGACTAAATTAGCCCCAGAATAATCCAACGTCATACCACAACAATATTCTACTTGTGCTCCCTTATAAGTAAATAGTGGAGAAATTCGGGTGATATTATATTCGTTATCCAAGAATAAAAAACGATGAAAATAATATCTCTCTGTATCTGTCGCTACCTGGTGAATAACGACCAAATATCCATCATCAAACGGTATCGGGCCGGCAGAGCCTCTAAATGAAGAAAAATCTTCCTCTTGTTCTTTTCTTAGTACCGGATCCACTGATCCTGTTTTAGGATCGATCTGGTAAATAACAAAAGGATCGCAAGAATAAAGGACGTGCATTTTCCCGTCTTTTACAAAAGGTAGCCAATTTTTCTCACATTGCTTTGGATTAGGACTCTGTAAGGGAATAAATAATTCCATGGATACATGTTGATCATTAGCTATCGGATCACCCAAGCGATAAAGACCTATCTGTGGAGCATGATAGGGGTTCATGTCCATCACCGTACATGTTACCCATAAACTATTGTCGTAGTTAAAAAGACGAGAATCTTCGAAACCTTCTATAGGCGTATACGGACAATACTTCATTGGTTGAGAAATATCATCGATAACCTCCTTTTGAGAGATAAGATTGAAATCTTTATCGTAATCAAGGAGATAATTACGCGTCCTAAAAACATCTCCCTTTTTTTCATCGATGATTTGATGATTTTTCCCACCTTTTTGAGTATAGTTGACACATCGACAGATCACCTGGTAACCCTCACTTGTCTTAAGAATCGATGGATTCATCGGTTGGTAGCGAAATTCTGCACCTTCCCGGATTAAGGGAGGAGAGATCGACAGGGGCTGGAAACGAAGAGCCTCGAGACTTTTCACATAAAAGCGCAAATTTCTTTCGGTGTTACACTTAACAAGCGGAGGAGTTTTTTTGTTAAACAACAATTTTTCAGCTGCAGCATACCCCTCATCTTTAAATTGGGTATAATAGGCAACAACCGACAACTCTTCATCAAATCGATAATTATAGACAGACTCATCGATAGACAACTCTTGACTCTCTGGACAGGGAATTTTTTTTCCCTGGGCTGCGAATATATATGCCAAATCGTTCTGTTTTTTCAATCGATAATATTTAGAAATTTTTTCTAGAGGCTCTGCTCGGAGAGGGTAAGATTCATATGCGTCTAAGTAATACTGAAGAGCCTTGTCCCAATCCCCCCTAAAATGCTGGATATTCCCCATTGTATATTTAGCATACCAGATCTCTTCTTGAGTTCTTTTTTCACCAACGATTTTTTCACACAAACCCATCGCTTCGTCATATTGTTTTGCATCCAAGCTAGATTTGAGATTTGAAAACGTCTCTTCAGGCATGTCTCCACAAACACTAATCTTGAAAGTCAAAGACAAAAATAATAAGAGAGCAGCTTTAAAAAACAATTCTAGATCCTCGCTCGATATGAACTTCAAAACGACGATCCTAGCACAAACAAATATTTAAATATACCGCCGAACTTTATTCAAAATTTCCTGTATGATGAACCGAGTAAATAACTGGGACTTTTTAGTTTTCACTAACAGAGCACACGCCAAAAAGGCATTACATAAATGTGTATCTGAGGTCTTGCATAGCACAGTTACAACTTAAAGAACCATTTTCAACGGACGTTTCTAAAATTACGGGAAATCGAGAAAAAAAGCTTGCATGAATAAATCTTCTCCCTGTATAGTGATTGATTCACAGCAGTTTTAGGAGAAAGATTCAGATGGTACGCATTAGTAAACAATCAGAAAGAAGAAACCGTTCCCCAAGGAAGCATCGTGCTCCTTCAGTAAAGACGGGGTCTAAGCAAGATAATCTTCCGAAAGGATACAAAGAACAAGCTAACGCCCTAACAGGCGACGTTGCTGCAACAGCGTATATTCCAAAAATCAAGTAGTAGAAAATTAAAAGGTAATGACAAATGTCCAGACATACAAGCTTTGGTAAAGCCTTTAAAGGGGCTAAAAAACGTAACGTCCTAAAGCGCTTTGAACGCGTGGATGTTCTGAAAAAATTAGGAAGATGGAACTTAGAGGGAACAACTCGAGTTACAGGTCTACCTAAAACTCCTATTCTTCCTTAAAGTTGTGAGGGCAGTTTTTCTGCCCTCTTCCTCATATCATGGAAGTTCACGTCAACTTAGACTCCTCGCTTATACCTATAAATCCAGGGTCTGTCCAGGCTCTAGCAAATGATTTCATCTCCTTTCACAATCTTTCTTTTGATGAAGTGTCCATCTGTTTTGTAGATACAAAAACGATTTGTACACTTCACGATCAATTTTTTGATGATCCTTCTACAACCGACTGCATTTCCTTTCCTATGGATGATGCCGAAGATGAGGGATACAAGGTTATGGGGGAAATTTTTGTCTGCCCTGAAACCGCTGTTAACTACATCCAACAACAAAAAGGCGACCTCTACGAAGAGGTTACTTTATACGTCGTTCATGGACTACTCCATCTTATAGGTTTTGATGATATCGAAGATACAGACAGGGAGAAAATGCGTGCTGAAGAGGTGCGTTATCTCAAACATGTTGACACCGAGAATTTGTGGATCTTGAGTTAAAATTCCTTACATGCTATACACTCGAGTTCTTAAGGGTGTTGGAAAACCCTTTTTTTATGTGGAGGCCTCTTGTTTCTCGTTGTTAGTTTCTTTTTAGCAGTGTTCTTTCTACTCGGAACATTCTTTCTTACTGCACTGAGTAGTGCTTTTCGAAGGATCCACAAACGGGATTCCCATAAGCATATTGAAACGGCCGGTAAATGGTTTTTTTACCGCCCTCTCCAACGCTATTTCTTCAAAGATAATGAGTATGAAGGGATTGTTTTTGCGACTATCTGCGCCCAAAACATCGCCCGTTTTGGCTACGTTGCTTCTGCCATTATTTTTTTATTGGCAACGCCTCTATTCCACCAGCCTGGGGTTGCACACCAAATTCCATCAACAACGTCCGATTTTAGCATTTTCTGGATCAGCCTTTCCTCTTTTGCCATTCTTCTTCTATCATTTGTTGTAGGAGAATATTTCCCTCGTATTTTGGGAATCAAAGCTCCTGAAAAAGTGTTCAAGTTTTGCACTCCTTTTTCATCTATATTCATGCTTCTCGCCTTCCCCATCACTTTTGTTTTTTTAAAACTTTCACAATCGTTTTCTCGTTCTGTATATTTTGACCACTTATATGAACCCAATGCTCAAGCTAAACAAGAGATCATCGACATCATCGAAGAAGCAGAACTGAGCCCCGGGATCAATAGGCATGACAAAAAACTAATAGAGTCTGTCCTCTCATTCCGAGATAGAATTGCCAGAGAGGTTATGGTCCCTAGGGTGAATGTTTTCAGCCTACCCGCCGAGACGTCTATTAAAGAAGCTGCAGATTTAATCGCGGCTGAAGGGTATAGCCGAACTCCCCTTTATCACAATACCATAGATGAGATCACAGGGGTTTTAATGTACAAAGATGTCCTCGCAAAATTTCGTGAATACACTGAAAAGGGGAACGACCCTGAAATTTTGAAAGCTCCTATTGGATCTCTGCAAAAGCGTGTTTTATACACCCCTGAAACAAAAAAAATATCAAGCCTTTTACAGGAATTTCGTAAAAAACAAGTTCACTTAGCGATCGTCGTAGATGAATATGGTGGGACGGAAGGGATCGTTACAATTGAAGATATTTTGGAAGAAATTGTCGGAGAGATTGCTGACGAATATGATATCAACGAGGCATTATACACAGCTCAAGGGGATGGCAGTTGGCTGATTGATGCCGGAATGGGAATCCTCGACGTCGAAGATCTCCTTAACATTGAGATCCCTCAAGAGGGAGAGTACGACACAGTCGGAGGTTATGTTTTCCATTGTGCCGGATCAATCCCAAGTAAGGGGTTTATTATTCACCAAGATGCATTTGAACTTGAAGTCATCGACTCCAATGAGCGAGTTGTAGAAAAAGTGAGAATTAAACCCGTAAACGCTCTCCCCGGAAAAAAACGAGATCTGTCGGGCGAAAATGAAGAAATGCATATATGATTTCCCTTGATGATACTTTATTATTCTCCGGACTTCTTGCTGCAGGAGCCTTCACAGGCATTGGAGCAATGTGGGCCGTTCAGCGTTATAAATTAACCTATTTCTCAAAACTTGCCGAAGAGTTGGTCCGAAAGGGCGAAGCCGAAGCTGAGTCGATCAAGAAAAATGGAGAACTATCTCTAAAACAACAGCAATTTGAACAACAGAGAGAGTTCGAGCGTCGCTGGCAACAGGAAAGAAACCGATTTCAAATAGAAGAAGAACGCCTTAAAGTTCGTGAAGACAAGCTTGAAAGCCGCATGGCTCTTGTTGAAAAGAAACTCGTCGACGTCGAAAGAAGAGAAGCGGTACTAGCTTCCCGTAAAATACAAATAGATGAAGAAAAAGCCATCTTAAATGTGACACAGACAAAGCTACTAACACAATTAGAAAGTACAGCGGGTCTTAGTGCAAAAGAAGCAAAAGATAATCTTCTCAAGGAAATCGCTCACGAAGTAAAACGGGATGCAGCAAATTTTCTCAATAAAACAATGAAAGAAACACATGATGAAGCAGAGCGGGAGGCAAGCAAGATTATAGCGACGGCGATTAATAGACTTGCAGTATCTTGTGTTTCGGAAGTGACTGTCAACACTGTAGCAATTCCGAACGATGAAATGAAAGGAAGAATCATCGGGAGAGAAGGTAGAAATATTCGAGCTCTCGAGCGAGCAACAGGGGTGAATATTATTATTGATGACACTCCTGGCGCTATCGTTATCTCCGGCTTTGACCCTGTCAGAATGCAAATAGCGAAAATGGCGCTCACGGAGCTTGTTCATGATGGAAGAGTACACCCTACAAGGATCGAAGAGGTCGTTCTCAAAGCTAAGGCTAATATTGAAAAAATTACCAAAGCTCACGGCGAAGATGCAGCGCTTCGCGCTGGGGTAATGAATCTCCATCCTGAGCTTATCGTGCTTTTGGGAAAACTGAAATTCCGGTTTAGCTATGGACAAAATATTTTAGAACACTCCCTTGAAGTGGCTCACTTAATGGGAATCATGGCAGCAGAATTGGGCCTTGATAGTAGCTTAGCCAAACGGATCGGCTTATTGCACGACTTTGGCAAGGCTGTCTCACATGAGATTGAAGGGGCTCACGCAGTTATCGGCCATGACCTCGCTTTGAAATACGGAGAATCCAAAGCCGTTGCTAACGGCATTGGATGCCACCATGGGGAAATGCCCCCATTAACAATTGAAGGATCACTATGTAGCGCTGCAGACGCTATTTCAGCATCTCGCCAAGGGGCTCGAAGTGAATTTGTTGAAGAATATGTCAAGCGGCTAAAAAAACTTGAAGAGATTGCTTGCAGCTTTCCCGGAGTAGAAAATGCATATGTCATGCAAGCCGGAAGAGAAGTGCGCGTTGTCGTCCTGCCACATATGGTAGATGATGATGGAGTGGTATCCTTAGCAAGAGATGTGACTAAACGGATTGAAAACGAGCTCAGTTATCCGGGGAAAATAAAAGTTACAGTCATCAGGGAAAAACGGATTGTCGAATACGCTGTCTAAAGAACTGAAAAAAAATAACCTAAACGATTTAGCGCATCCCAATCGTTTAGGTTATTTTTTTTCCAGTCTCTAAGAGGTTGCAGAAATTTTCCAACAACGGTGGATCTTCTGGTCATGGAAATCTTTAGGGACAGTTTTATAAGAAATTTCTTCAACATGTAGAGACTGTACGAGCTCTTTGTCAAAAACAAATTTCCTAAAATTCGTGCTAAAAAAGATGATTCCCCCTTTACTCAGTAGTCTTAGCGACTTCAAGATCAAAGGAACGTGATCTACCTGAACATCGAACATCCCTGTCATTTTTTTAGAGCGAGATATCGTTGGAGGATCGATAATGATGATGTCATATTTCTTCCTGGAGGCAATTTCCTCATCCAAAAACTTCAGACAATCTTCCCTAACGATCTCGTTACTCATCCCAGAAAAATGATTAGAGGGGGTTGAGAAGCTTGCTTTATCCGACAACGAAAGCGTGGACTTAGCTCCACATTGGAGTTTTGCAGCTTTCTCGTTAAGTATAAAATTTTCTCGTCCCCAAGCTGTATATGTATTAGACATATCGACACTTTTAGTGAACGAAGCCCCACCTGCTGCTGCATAGACACTAAAAGAACAGGTGTAGGCAAAAAGGTTGAGGACTCGTTTTCCCGCTGAAAGGGAACGGACTATCTGTCTTGTTTCGCGATGATCCAGAAATAGACCTGTATCGAGGTAGTCCAGAAGGTTTATTCTGAAAGAGAGACCATACTCATGAACGGTAAAAAATTCTTTGGAGGCTCCAGCTTTTTCGTACTGTTCGTTTTTCGCCCTTTTAATGCGAGTACGCCAATAAATGGACTCTGACCCTACATCGAATATCGCACTTAAAATTTCTTCTATTTCTTTAACAAGGGAGTCTGGAGGCGCCTGATCACTCCCCTTCTTACAAAAGTAGTGAACGCAAAAACGACCTGCGTAAAAATCTATAGATAAGGGATAACCATGGATTTCTCTATCGTATATCCGAAAGCAGTCGGAACCTGTCCGTTTAGCCCATTTTCGTGTATGGCGATAATTTTTTCTTATTCTATTCTTCAGAGCAGAACTTTTGTCTTCTCCATCGGAAATATTCGGAAGGGTGAGTTCGATTTCATTCATTTGGGATCAATTCTCTCCGAATCGATATTAAAGTTCAACTGCCGTTTTTTCTTTTGCATTTCGTTTTATTTCGAATTAGGGCAAAATGACTCCATTCACCCTAGACATGGAGAATTTTCAATATGCGCCGATCAATATGTTATTGCGAACCAAGCGTCGTCAGTGCCGGAGAAGCCGGCACCTGGCATTTCGTTTACACACCTAGCATTGATCTACCAAAAGGTACAAAATTAAAATTTGACCTCCAGAGCAAAGGGCGAAGCATCGACTGGGAAATCCCTTCTCTTAAAGACCCCACCAATACGATCTATGGAAAAATGAACAAACAGAAAGAGATCGTTCCCAAAGAAGTTGAATCCGTAGACTGCATTACCCCATCATTTGAATTTGTTCTGCCCGCAAAACTTGAAGCAGGTGACGTTTTTACAATTATTGTCGGAGCGCAAAAACAATCCAAGACGAGTGGAAATAAGGCCCAAACAAATACTCAACGACGACGTCAATTTAATCTTTATGTAGACCCTTCAGGGAAAGGCAAATATGATGAGCCTGAAGTGTTTTCTTTGGATATTCGAGGTAGTGAGCTAGCCACAATCAGAGTGTTAACCCCATCATTCGTATCGCGCAATAAACGCTTTGATGCGATTGTTCGTTTTGAAGATGAATTTGGGAACCTCACAAACAGGGCTCCCCCAGAAACTCTCGTAGAACTCTCTCATGAACATTTACGCGAAAACCTTAATTGGAAACTCTTTATTCCCGAAACAGGCTTCATAGCCCTCCCCAACCTCTACTTCAATGAAGCCGGTGTTTACACAATTCAACTGATAAACACAAAGACAAAAGAAATTTTCCGCTCAGCTCCAATCATGTGTTTCCCCGATGCAACAAAACATCTATTCTGGGGTCTCCTTCACGGTGAATCCGATAGGGTTGACTCTACAGAAAATATCGAAAGCTGCCTTAGATACTTTAGAGATGATAGGGCTTCAAATTTTTATGCTTCTTCTCCTTTTGAAAACCAAGAAGAAACATCAAATGATATCTGGAAACTAATCATTCAAAACATGTCGGACTTTGATGAAGCTGACCGTTTCTCAACGTTCTTAGGCTTCCAATGGTCTGGTGTTCCACGTGAAGAAGGTATCCGTCAATTTATTTACCTAAAAGACGGCAAACAATTGATGCATCGGAAAGATCCAAAATACTCTTCACTGAAAAAGATCTACAAGAGTTTTTCACCTAAGGAAATCCTCTCGATCCCTTGCTTTACTATGGGAAAGGGTTTTGAATATGACTTTAAAAATTATGATCCGGAATTCGAAAGAGTTGTTGAAATTTACAATTCTTGGGGATCATCAGAGTGCACAAAAAAAGAAGGTAACCCTCTATCCATTGCATCTACAGCAAAAAATGGAGCTAAAGAGTGTGCTGAAGGGGCTATCCAAAAGGCGTTGCAAAACAACTGTCGTTTTGGCTTTGTCGCCGGAGGATTAGACGATCGCGGCATTTATGCCGATTTCTACGACAACGATCAAGAGCAGTATGCTCCTGGATTAACAGCGATCATTGCAACAGAACACTCCCGCAGTGCTTTAGCTGAAGCGTTATACCAACGCAGTTGTTACGCTACAACAGGAGAAAGAATCATTCTTGGGTTCTCTATCGCCGGTGTACCTATGGGCGGAGAAACATCCACTGCAACGAAACATGGTTTACGCATCAACCGTCACCTATCCGGATTTGTTGCCGGGACAGATAACCTTGTTTCTATTGAAATTATCCGTAACGGAAAAGTGATAAAAACTTTCGAGCCGGATGGCTATTCTCTAGAATTTTCTTATGATGACATGGTTCCCCTCGAAAAAGTTGTCATCGATGCGAAGGATAAAAAGCTGCCATTTGTTTATTACTACATACGAGTAACACAAGAAGATGGCCATATGGCTTGGAGCTCTCCTATTTGGATTGATTTTGCTCCAGTCTCGCCTAATGCACGAGCTGCAGCTAGAAAGCTCTTATCAAAGACTGCAAAGAAGCCTGTCGTCATTGAAGAAGATGAAGATGAAGAAGATGATTTTGATGACTTCGAAGAGTGATTAAGTTCATTAATAGACCTCTTGCATAACTAAGGTTTTGTAAGAGGTCTATTTCCCTGAAAACATAAGATTATATTTGCGCTATTTCGTTTTGCATTCCCTTGGTGACGTGGAGTCCTTTACCATCTTTTAGAAGGTACACGTCATCCTCGAGTCTTACCCCAAACTCTCCCGGCAGATAAATCCCAGGTTCGATAGAAAAACAGGTGCCTGGAATTAGGTTGCGCTCGTCTTTCGTTTCAAAATTATCAATATTTGCGCCATCACCATGGTCTCTTTCTCCAATATTATGACCCGTTCGGTGAGGAAAAAATGTGCCAAAACCGGCTTTCAATATGACATCACGGCAAGCCTGGTCTACTTCCCATCCTCTAATTTCATCACCAGACTCAAGACGCCGATATAAAAGTTCTAGAGCGGCATCTCTCGCTTGTTTGACAAAACTAAATATCTGCTGTTGCTTTTTCGTTAAAGCTTTTCCAACAACAGCAACACGGGTAATATCAGCATAAACGGCAAAAGGGACATTCCGCTTGCACCAGACATCTATCAAAACAAAATCCCCATCTCGAATTACAGAAGAATTTAAGCGAGAAGGAGCATAATGAGGATTTGCAGAATTGGCATTCACAGCACATATCGGAGGATCATCACAGATGCACTGCCCTTGCTTGAACTCATCCAAAAGAAATTGTTGAACATCAAATTCATTGATATTTTTCTTTGTCCGCACAGCATCACCAATATACCTCCAAGCTTTTTCTACTGCATTTTGAAGGACATCAGCGGCTTGGTTATGCAATAAAAATTGATCATCACTCCACACGCTTGTATATGTTTGTAACAAGTCTCCAGAGCTTTTTACCTCTACACCACATCCCCTAATTAGATCCATCGTTCCGGCATCAATTTTCGAAACTGTAGGTATCGCATTTCGTGGAGAATATTCCATTGCTATTACGTGATATTTATTTAAGACTGTTGCAAGGTTTTCCTCCAACTCTTCCCAAGAACTATATTGTACAGAATCCCCTGGAAGATGGTCCAAAGCGTGATTTTCAATCCGATGAACAATCTTAATCGGATTTCCTTTGCAAGGAATCCAATAAAAAAAACGCCTAGTTAACAACTGATCGGGTGGAATTTCTAAAAAACAGCATGCTAGGGTATTGCTTCTTCTAAAATCGTAAAGCATCCAGCCATCAAGACTTAGATCTCGAAGAGAGTGTTGTACTGCTAATATTTTTTCAATCAAATTCATAAAATCTTTACAAAATATTTATATTGTATATATTGGAGATTGTAAGTCTCATCTATTTTTGCCGCCACTATTCTTTGGCTCAATTCTTATTTTTTTTACTCAGACAGATCCCTTATCTTTAGAAACGAGGTGTATATGTCTTTTTTAGAATCTCAAACTTCTTCAAGCGACAGAGAGATTGTCGCTAAGGAAATACCGCATACTGACGATCGCAGGAGCTTGGAAAGGCCTACGAAAGTATTCCGCCCTTCACCGTTAGCTCAAAGATCGACAAAACAAATAGGTCAAGAGGGTATCGAAAACACAACTAGTAAAGTGTTTTTTTCAAAGCATGAAACTAAAATACCAACCTTTCCCCATCCTATTAATCTGGATCTAACAACCAGAGACAGAACATCAAGTATTTCTTACAACTTAGCTCAACGCGCATTTTGTGGAAGCAGTGAAAATGATATGCTCCATCTTCAAACAGAAGCTATGAGTGTATCGGAAAAAATAACGCCAAGCCACTCGTTCCTCTACTTGATCGAACGGCCTCAAGAGTTGGTCCTTACGGAAGAGATTATCAACAGATTTAATGAAAATATCGGCCGTCAAGAAGACCGGGCTCAAATTGAGCTACTTATTGCTAAGATGCGTCGACTCGGAGGTTTAGATGAGCTGGCAGAAGGAGATAGACTTGATATCCCTTCAGCACGTATAGGCCTTTGCCTCTTGTCTGCTCTCAATACGGAAGAATATAAACTTTCTGCTCTCAAAAGTTTATTGGGAATTTTAGAGAAAGATGATAACAGAAAACCCTCAGCTGACCAGTTGATACCTCTGACGATCAAGTTAGCAGAACTAATGGATAGAAATCTTGTTCAAGCAACTACGATTGATGTTCAAATGAGTATGGCAAAAGTGTATCATCTCCTTGTTGAAAAGTTGCTTATACACTACCATAAGGAACATATCAATGGTATCACGCGGGAACTCAAAAGAGCGCTGAAACAAACCGCCTTAGCCTTAGGAAAGCTGAACCGGAATGAAAACATTTCACTTAAATTTCACCTTAAAAGCGCAGTAAAAGGAATACACCTCCTCGTCGATGACGAAGAGCAGTTAGTCACTTTTTTAACGCGTCTTTACAATCTTTCCGCTGCGGCAACATCGTTCTACATGAACGATACACTGACAGCATTTCCAAAACTTGAACTAGCCCTACGAGATGTGGATATTGAACTCAGTTCATCGTGGTATAACTCCACTTTAATTATTCAAAATTTAGAGCATAAGATATTGGAAGAGAAAATAGACATCAAAGCATTGCTCATGTTCATTGAACATAAGAAAAAAACGCTTAATTGGAGATTTTCCTATGCCGCAGTTCTAACGTTATATCGCATTTGCCTTCACGGAAAAACAGACGAGGTCAAGTTGAAAGCTTTTAAAGGATTAGAGATCCAAAATGAACTAGGGGAGACAATCAAAATCCCCGGTCTCAGAGATTTCCTTCACTTAGAGGACCTTCCTGGCTATCGATCATGGGGACCGATAAAACATTTCAAAAGACCGCAAAAAGTGAATCCAAATCCTCGTATTCAGGAAATCTGTGCGGACTGTCTTGCCTCTTTGTTACATGTTCTTGACACAGTGGTAAGTGAGGAGACTGAAACACTTCTCAAAGCCCATCGCTTATTGAGACGTGATAGCTCCCCCTCTAGCAGCCCGCCTTCTTCACCAAGCAAAGAAATATGTTACACCCAAGTTAATACGACAGTATAATTAACCCGGGAGGGAGTCGTTAGACTCCCTCTCCATCGATCTTAGATGTTAAAAACGCCCGCACTTGAGCAATAGAAATACGTTCTTGCTGCAATGTGTCACGGTAACGGACTGTGACTGTTTGATCCGTAAGCGTTTGAGTGTCAATAGTGAAACAGAAAGGAGTTCCAGCCTCATCCATCCGAGCATAACGCTTTCCGATCGTCTGTTTCGCATCGAACTGCACATTCCACTTCTTTCGAAGATCGATGTATAGCTGACGAGCAATTTCAGGCATCCCATCCTTGTCGACAAGAGGAAAAATCCCAGCCTTCAATGGAGCCATTCTCGGGTGGAATTTCATAACAACACCGCTTGGACGGTTAGGATCATCAGTATAAGCTTCGCAAAGTAACGCCAACGCTCCTCGATCTGCTCCAGCAGAAGGCTCGACAACATGAGGGAAATAACGATCGTTAGCTTCTTGATCAAAATATTTGAAGCGGTCATCCTGTCCAGAATGTTGAGCATGCTGTCTCAAGTCATAATCGGTGCGGTGAGCAACACCTTCAAGCTCCCCAAATCCAGGATCTGTGAATGGAAACTTGTATTCAATATCACTGCTTCCAGCTCCTTCTTTTGCGTAGTGGGCGAGCTCTTCTTTTGTTTGTTCGCGCAAACGCAAATTCTGGGCTGAAATACCGATCGATTGCCACCAGTCAAAACGACGCTTCCTCCAGAATTCATACCACATTTTGGCTTCTTTCGGATGAACGAAAAACTCGATTTCCATTTGTTCAAACTCTCGCGAGCGGAAAATATAATTACGCGGTGTCACCTCATTACGGAAAGCTTTTCCTATCTGAGCAATACCGAAAGGAACCTTCACTCTGCTTGTATCCATGACATTACGGAAGTTTGCAAAGATTCCCTGAGCTGTTTCTGGACGCAAGTAAGCGATAGCGGAAGGATCCTCTAGGGCGCCGACGTATGTTTTAAACATGAGGTTGAATTGACGAGGCTCCGTCAGCGTGCCAGGAACATCCACATCTGGACCGATCACCTGAACTTGCACCGCAGCGGGAACGTCTACAT
>JBAWZJ010000003.1:0-22834 GCA_037143085.1 Parachlamydiaceae bacterium
CCCTAGAACGACAAATAACCACAAAAAATAAACAACAAAAGAAATTATCGTTCCAATAATAATTGCTTGCCTAACAGATTTCGGGTTTTTATCAAGATAAGGCACAATTGTCGGTACAATTCCAGGAAAACTAAATGTCGTTAACATCAAAGGAAATAAAAGAAACCAATACCCATTCCACTCTTGTCTTAATAGAAAAGATCCTTTGATTCCCCCACTGGATGTCCCTACTAACATAAGATAAGCAAAAAGCATACTCACAAACATAATCGTATTTGTCTTTTCTACAAGCTTGTGTCCTAAAAATAAAATCAAACTGAAAACAACAGAGAAAAGGAAAATACCTAGAGCATTTCCATATGTCTGATCAAAGAGGATATTCAAAACAAATGTTACCTCTTTTCCTCCACCAGACATATAAGCAACAAGAGAAGCATAACAAATAAAGAGATAGGATACCCAACAAACGGCTCGCCAAAAACGCCCCAATAACACCGTAGACAGTGTATTTAAGTGAGCATTGTCCTTCATCCACAAAGTCGCTTCAAGATATAAAAGACCGGTAAATGACATGAAAACGCAACAAACAAGCATCACAAGGAGAGAGGGAATAAATCCAACCGATCCACTAGAAATGGGAAGTGCCAACATCCCGCCTCCAATGCATGTCCCCGCAATGAGCAAAGAAGCGTTGAACGTCCTAAGAAATCCGACAGGTTTTGAAAGAATTGGTTCCATTTTTATTTCTTTATTTTTGCAAAGATGCAAGAATACCTTATCAGGACACAAAAAAACCAGCAAAAACTAATGAAATATTTTTATTTTTTCATACTTTTAACCTTTATTTCATCTCAAGCTCACGGTCAGTCCATCTCATCAACAGATCTTCGGCACATCGGGGATAAAATTTGGGAAAATGAATGCGCGAAAAAAATCGAAGGTCTGACTCACTGGAACAATGGAGAGAATTTCGGCTCTTTTGGAATCGGTCATTTCATCTGGTATCCTGAAGGAAAAAAAGAACGATTTCAAGAGAGTTTTCCCGACCTAATCAAGTTTCTTCAAGAAAAGGGTGCCTCCCTCCCTTCCTGGTTAACAGATGCAAAAGGGTGCCCTTGGCGTTCAAGAACAGAATTCTATGCACATATTCAAGATCCAAAAATGATCGCCTTGCGTCAACTTCTATTCGACACTCGGGATCTTCAGGCTCTCTTCATCACAACGCGTCTAGAAAAGTCACTACCGGAAATGATCAATAAATTTCCTGATAAAAAAAGGAAAGAGGTTTCCATTGTCTTTAATAAACTAAAAGAGACACCCCAAGGTCTCTATGCTTTAATCGACTACTCTAACTTCAAAGGGATGGGAACATCGATCAATGAGTCGTATAACGGTCAGGGGTGGGGATTGCTCCAGGTCTTAGAACGGATCCCCCCACAAACAAAAAATGCATTGGCCGACTTCATCTCAACAGCCAAAGAACTGCTCACACAGAGAGTCCAAAATGCGCCGACCGAAAGGCACGAGGAGAAATGGCTCAAAGGGTGGCTAAACAGAATTGATTCCTATGAGAAATTTAGTTATACCGAACGTGATTCAAAAGTTGGTATTTCTAGCGAGCCAAAGTCCAGAAGTCGATCTCGCGTGAGCTTTCACTTCAACCCAAATGTCGCTCCGTTTGCGTAAGGTGAGTTAGTTACTCTCCTTACGCAAACCGAGCGACATTTGGGCTGAAGCGAAAGCTCCCGTGGCTGCAGTGCTGCAAGAGGGTCATATTGTTAATATTATCCCTCTTGCAACGCTGCAGCCACGGGGCTTTGGCTCAGCCGAAATGTCGCTCCGTTTGCGTAAGGTGAGTTTAGTTAGCTCTAACAGATGCAATCAAACAACCCACAGCTCCAGCAACAACCTGTCCAGCAAAAAAATAACCCATTTTTTCAACACCTTTGATCGCCCCTTCTTCCCATCTATCTCCTTTAGAAATAGCTCCAAAAATTGCCCCAGAAGCACATAAACTGGAAAGGCAGATACTCGCGATCAACGCGGATTGACAAATATCCTTCAGTGATGCCTTGTTCTTAAATTCGTCTTTAGCCTTTAAGGCTGAAGCTATCCCTAGAACAGGTCCAAGCAAATACAACGATGTCAATTGTTGAAACGCTGCAATTGCAAGAAAATTTATTGCGAAATCACGAGAACGTATTGCAACTTTTTTATTATAACTATATATGGCAACAGGCAATGCGCAACCTAAAATAGCCCCTTCCAATGAACTACGAACAGCCGATGAAAAACTCATAATTCCTCTATTGTAATAAATTAACCCACATAATGTTGAACGACGGGGAAGCGACGCCCTATCGAAAATGCCTTTTCAGAGACACGCAGTCCCAATGGACTTTGTCTCCTTTTATACTCGTTAAGATGGATGCGACGAATAAGATCAACAACAAGCTTTTTTGAATATCCAAAACGTGTTGAGATTTGCTCTGCCGACTGGTGTTCTTCAATATAAGCCTGTAAAACGTGATCGACAACCGAGTAATCAGGAAGAGAATCGGTATCCTTTTGATCAGGCCTTAACTCTGCCGAAGGGGCTTTATCTATTGTGCTTCGAGGAATAACCTCTCGGTCTCTATTAATCCAATGTGCCAATGCATAAACCTGTTGTTTCGTCACATCACTAATCACGGCCAAACCTCCACACATATCGCCATAGAGAGTGGAATATCCCATCGCAAGTTCACTCTTATTCCCGGTACTTAAGACGATATGTCCCGACTGATTCGATATGGCCATTAAAATCATCCCCCGGATTCTCGCCTGAAGATTTTCCTCCGTTACCCCCTGTTTTACGTCCAATAAATCCAAGTAACTCTGAAACGGCCCTTCAATTGGAATTTCTTGCGTCTCTATCCCTAAAACATCAGCAAGCTGTCGAGCATCAGTCACACTTCCAGGAGATGAGTAACGAGACGGCATTAAAACTGCTAACACATTCTCTTTACCCAATGCTTCCACTGCAATGCAAGCAACGAGAGCCGAATCAACACCTCCAGATAGGCCAAAACATGCTTTTGTAAATCCTAATTTACGGAAATAGTCATGCAATCCAAGGACCAGAGCTCTAAAAAGTTCCTCGATTGGATTTAACGTATATGTTTTTTCTTTCTTTTTTTCTGATAAATCAACAATAAGAAAATCTTCTTTAAAAGCCTTACCAATATCGACTAAACATCCTTCAGCATCCAATGAAAGGCTAGAGCCATCAAAAATGAGGCTGTCATTTCCTCCCACCTGATTACAAAAGAGAAGAGGTGCTTTTACTGTTTTCACTACTTGTTGACAAACATACAATCGTTTAGCAAATTTTCCAACACTATAAGGAGAAGCTGAGAGATTAACAACGAGATCGGGGTGTAAAGCAGCAATTTCTTTTACAGGGTCTCGCTCATACGTCAAAGCGCTATGTCCCCATATATCCTCACAGATAGTCACAGCTATCTGCTTTCCTGCAATAGACCACAATTTAATCGCAGAAGAGGGCTGAAAGAAACGTCGTTCATCAAAAACATCGTATGTCGGCAACAGTGTTTTGTCCTGATACCCAAGCAGAATACCATTAGCTATGATTGCTGCTGTATTGCATAAGATTTTTTCTCCAAGTCCAGAGTGCCGCCGGACTGTACCGATAATTACTGCTATCCCTTTTGTATTATCTACAATCGTCTTTAACTCGCGATCAAGATCATCTATAAAATGAGGCAGCAACAAAAGATCTTCTGGAGGATATCCACAGAGACTCATTTCAGGAAATACAATTAAGTCAATATGTTGACTTTTTGCATCGGAAATAGAACGTACAATTTTGTCTCGATTTCCGACAATATCGCCGACGATAGGGTTAATCTGTGCTAATAACACACGCATATCACTGAAACCAATAATTTAAATATCAAGGACCGAAATCATCCAAAACAATATTTTTACGATCTACCGCATAATTTTCCAAGAGCTGCAATACACCTTTATTCAATAACGGAGGACCACACACATAAAATCGACAATCATTTGGTGATTTTATTCTCTTAAGCTGTCCCATCTCAAAAGCAAGATGCAAGAAATTTGTTCTCAAAGGATCATCAATAGGCCACCCCTTCTCTATATCCTCCGGGAGAGGTTCAGATAAAACGAGATGGTACTTAAAGTTAGGGAAATCTTTCTCCAACTGTTTGAATTCGACTTCATAAATATTGTCTCTTAAAGCCCGGGCTCCATACCATAAACTGACTGATCTCTTTGTTTTTTGTGTGCGCAACAAATGCATGAGATGACTCCGAGCAAATGAAGCACCGGCACCACCAATTAAAAAGACAAGTTCACTTTCATCATCAACCATAAGAGCATCCCCGTACGGGCCTGAAAAATGAATTTCATCACCCGGATTCAAGGAAAAGGCGTAACTTGAACAAAAGCCCCAAGGGATCGTTATTGGAAATTTACCCTCAAGTGGAGGGGGCAACGCAATCCGGATCGTAAATTTTAATCGATTTCCTTCTGCTGGGTAGGAAGCAATAGAAAAAGCACAAGCAGCCTTTTGCTTTTCTAGGGGAAGGTGGGTAAAATCAATCTCATGATCAAAGAGACCGCTTTTTTCCCAATCTGCCAAATATTTATCCCCAATCCATCTTTTCCACAATTGCGTATTCGCTTTAAACGGGGGAATATGAAAGCGGAAATAGGTGCCGGGAAGATACGAAATGTCCCTATCTTTGACTTCAACAACGAGTTCCTTTATAAATGTCGCTACATTCTCGTTGCTTAAAACAACAGCTGTCCACTCTCTCATTTCTTTTTATACCGAATGTGATTCAAAAGTTGGCCAATTTCCAAAGTAAAGGTAATTGATTTTTGGTTAAACTCCAATATGAAATATCATTTCTTCGATTTTTGTTTAAAATATTTTTTATCTTCCAGCCGCCGCAGGCGATCTTGTCTATCGTGTTATAACAACCCGTGATTGCTCCTAATAAGCTATTCTTGTAGACTGTAACTTTTCAGGAGAAATCGATGCCACTTAAAATGTTCCAAGCCAAAGAGCGTCAACCAGAACAATCCCACCCAGGAAAGATCGCTCATATCCTCGCTGTTGCTGCAGGAAAAGGAGGGGTCGGAAAATCTACAGTAACTGTCAACTTGGCGCTAGCCTTAAAACAAGCAGGGTACTCTGTCGGCATCATGGATACCGATATCTACGGCCCTTCGATCCGGAAAATGCTTCCAGAAGATGAAATGCCTGTACAGAAAGGGGAAAAACTCTCCCCTGCAATCTGTCGAGGAATACGTGTCATCTCTATGGCTTATTTCCGAAAAGAAAATGAAGCATCGGCCGTCAGAGCCCCCATAGCCAATGGCGTGATCGCTCAGTTTATCCATAAGGTCGATTGGGGATATCTAGACTTTCTTCTCGTTGACTTCCCTCCTGGAACAGGCGACGTCCAACTAACTCTTAGCCAACAGGCTGGATTATGCGGCGCAATCATGGTAACAACACCTCAGGAAGTCGCGGTACTTGACGTGCGGAAGGCTGTTCACCTATTTGATATCGTTAATATTCCAATTATCGGTATCGTAGAAAATATGAGCTACTATGAAAACAAGGGAGAAAAGATTTATCTTTTTGGCAAGGGTGGAGGAGAACGGTTGGCGCATGAGATCGGAACCCCTCTCTTAGGTCATATCCCTATCGATCCTAAAATTTCAGCCTGTGGCGATGCTGGACTACCTTTATTTACAGATGGGGAACCTCTATCGCCAGCAGCGCTTGCGTTTACAGAACTAGCTGAGGCTGTCGTTGCCCATACAACGGCACTGAAAAGACTATCTACCGAATGCCTCCCTTCGTTCGAACTTACATGGAAGGAGATGTCATGAAAAACCCTCCTGTACTGATCAAAAGCATCAAACAAAAAGACAACCACGTATTCACGGTTGACTGGAGCGACAATATATCCAAGGAGTACCGACTGAGTTCTCTACAAAAAAATTGTCCCTGTGCAAAATGTTACGATCCAACATCAGGAAAACAGTTAACTTCAGGGGCTGACCTCGATGTCAACGTCCGTGCAGCTCAAATAAAAAGTGTCGGAAGATATGCCCTCAAAATTCAATTTTCTTCTGGCTGTTCTCGTGGAATTTACAGTTACGCGATGTTGCGTTCTTTGGAGTCATCATGAAATTTTCTCTCATTATTTGTCTTTTTGCTCTCCTTTGCAGTTGCTCTGCTCCTAATCCACAACCAAATAATACTCAAGAGTGGATGCAGACAAACGGAAGACTTAAAGTTCTCTCAACAACTGCTATGATCGACGATATCGTAAAGAGAGTCGGAGGTCATTTTGTCGATTCGATCACATTAATCAAAGGGGAACTTGACCCCCACTCATACCAACTGGTCAAAGGTGATGATGAAAAACTTGCTTTCGCCGATATTATCTTTTCCAATGGCCTTGGGTTAGAACACGGTGCGACCCTTCAATCCTTCTTAAGCGAAGAAAGCAAGGTTATTCCTCTTGCAAACCGAGTGATTGAAGACGAACCTTCTCTTTTACTCTACTATAAAGGACAACCCGACCCCCATATCTGGATGGATATTTCTTTATGGACAAAAATAATTTCCCACATTGTCAATACGCTAAGCAGCAAAGATCCTTCTCATGAAGAGTATTACCATAAAAACGGGAAAACACTTCTAGAAACTATGCTGAATGCCCATGAAGCAGCTAAAGAAAAAATACAACTGCTACCGTCTTCCAAACGATATCTTGTCACAAGCCATGATGCTTTTAATTACTTCACTCGCGCCTACCTTGCTGTTCCTGGAGAAAACGACCACTCTCTCCACGAGAGGTTTGCAGCTCCTGAGGGGCTAGCTCCAGAAAGCCAAATTTCTTCCACCGACATCCAAGGAATTATTGAACACTTACAAAGCTATAATATCCATGTGATCTTCCCTGAATCAAATGTCAATCGCGACTCAATACGTAAAATTGTCGAAGCTGCCAAAAGCAAGGGATTAAATGTCAGAATTGCCACGACACCACTATATGCTGATGCAATGGGCCCTCCTGGATCTGATGGTGACACCTACCTTAAAATGATTCAACACAATATCGATGTCTTTTTCAACAATATCAAGGGAGACTAACCCTTAAACTATGAATAGAAAGAATCCACAAGCTAATACAGAAACGGCATTGCAGGTTCACCAACTAACGGTTAATTATGGAAAAACCCCGGTCCTCTGGGATGTCTCCCTATCTATTCCTACAGGCAAAATCGTCGGAATCATCGGACCTAATGGCGCAGGAAAAAGCACGTTTATTAAAGCGGCCTTGGGATTACTTAAACCTATTTCCGGGAAAATAGAATTTTTCGGCCAATCTCTTGCCTCTCAAAAACACAGAATCGCTTATGTTCCTCAAAGGGAATCTGTCGATTGGGATTTTCCTATCACGGTAAGGGATCTCGTCATGATGGGACGTTACGGCTCCTTAGGTCTCTTCCGCAGACCAAGAAAAGCCGATTGGGCTGCTGTCGACTACTATATCGATCTCATGGATATGGGAGCTTACGCCAAACGGCAAATCAGCCAATTATCCGGAGGACAACAACAAAGAGCTTTTATCGCACGGGCTCTTGTCCAAGATGCTGATGTCTATTTTATGGATGAGCCGTTTGCAGGAATCGACATGGGAACAGAAACGACCATCATGAAAATTTTACGCCAACTAAAATCTCAAGGAAAAACAGTCTTTGTGGTTCATCATGATTTAAATACGGTAGAGAGCTATTTCGATTGGCTAATCATGCTAAATATGCGTCTTGTCGCCTGTGGGGATGCTATTGAAATATTCAACCCCGACACTTTAAATATGACTTATGGCAAAAGCTACGCCCTTTTCGATGAAGCCTTGAAACTATCCAAGGTTAAAGCAACGGGAAGGCAATAGATGTCCAATTCCTTTTTCATCTACTTCACCGACCCCGTTTTGCGGGCCCCAACGATCGGGTGTATGCTCATGTGCTTGACTGCAGCCCTTGTCGGCGTGGTCGTTTTCCTCAAGAAACAATCCCTCATCGGAGAATCGCTATCGCACGCAGCCTATCCAGGCGTTATTGTCGGTGTCATGATTGCAGGAATGAGTCATATTTCAGCAGATGAAGAACTGCCAATAGCATTATTCTCAATGGCAGGTGCATTCGTGACATCTCTTCTTGGATTATGGGTTATTGATATCCTCGAAAAACGCTTAGGAGTGCGCAGCGATTCCGCTTTGTGTTTTGTCTTAGCGGCATTTTTCGGTATAGGCCTGACATTAGCCAGTCATATGCAGTTCGTTTATTCTTCTCTCTACCGTCAGGCGCAAGTTTACTTGTATGGACAAGCAGCAACAATGACCGATGCTCATATCGGTATCTACGCTCTGCTAGCTATTATCGTGTCATCCGTCATCATTATTTTTTACAAAGAGATCCGAACAATACTCTTTGATATCGACTACGCCAACAGCCTGGGAATCAACACGAAACTGGTCAATGGTGCAATATTTTTTTTGATTGTCCTTGCTGTTGTGATCGGGATCCGGTCTGTCGGTGTTATCTTGATGTCTGCAATGTTAATTGCTCCTGCAGCTGCAGCAAGGCAATATACAGATAAACTGCACAAGATGTTTGCTCTTGCAGCTCTCTTTGGAGTCATCAGCGGATTTCTAGGGAACTATCTATCCGTAAGTACATCAATTAGGTTGAACGCTGCTTTCCCTTCTATAAAACTTTCACTGCCGACAGGACCGATGATCGTTATTGTTGCGACATTAATTTGTCTCTTTTCACTGATGTTCGCTCCAAAACGAGGGCTCTGCCTTCGCCTAATCAGAATTTTCTCTTTTAGATACCAGTGCACGTGTGAAAATGTCCTCAAAACGGTATGGCGCTCTGGCGCAGATGTTTCTTTCGAAGAGATTATCAAATATCAAAGCACATCTCCTCTTTTCCTACAGTTTATCCTCCACCGTCTTGTTGCTCAAGGATGGATCCATAAAAAAAGAAAGAAAAATATCTATAGTCTGACTCCTGAAGGTCTCCTATGGGCTGAAAAGATTGTTCGTCTTCATCGATTATGGGAAGTGTATCTGGTCGACTATTTAGGTATCGGAACGGAGAGAGTTCACAAAAGTGCAGAGGAAATGGAGCATATACTAACGCCAGAAATTGAGGCCGAATTAATCGCTATCCTTAATAATCCTAAATACGATCCGCACCATCAACCCATCCCTTCACTGGAGCGTTGACTATGGACTCACAACACTATTTCAACCCCTACTCCAATCAAACATTTTTTGGATTCTTTGCACAGTTATTCATCCGCCTGTGGGGATGGATATCAGGAGAACACTCTTCTCTTGCCACTGACGAGGTGCAAATGCTAGTTCTTGCCGGCGTTGCAGCTTCTTCATCAATCGTAGGTCCCTTTTTAGTGCTGCGCAAAATGACAATGCTGGCAAATTCTCTCTCACACACAATCCTTGTCGGAATTGTCATTGCTTTTGTATGGACGTATGGAACTTCTCCCAATATCAAGGAGTATGGCAACCCTATCAACATTCATACTCTAACAATTGCAGCTTTGATTATGGGTATCGTTACAACATTTCTAACAGAGTTATTAACACGAGGAGCTAACCTTCAAGAGGATGCCAGCACAGGAATTGTGTTTACAAGTTTATTTGCCTTGGGGATTATTGCCGTCACTCTACTTACTCGTAACGCTCATGTAGGAACAGAAGCTGTCATGGGAAATGTCGACGCTCTACAACCCAGCGATTGCCTAATCGTTTCCGCTGTCTTGGGGATCAACGCTTTTCTTGTTATTGCGTTTTTTAAAGAATTTACCATCACAACATTCGACCTGGGTCTCTCTCGAGCCTTCGGCATTTCACCGACACTATTCAGCTACTTGCTTATGACACAAGTTTCCTTAACAGCAATCAGTGCGTACCGTGCCGTCGGTGTCTTAATGCTCCTTGCATTCATCACAGGACCGACACTCACAGCGCAAAGAGTGACGTCAAGTCTTAAAGGAAATATTCTCCTTTCTATCATCATCGGCATCGCAGCATCATTAGTCGGCGTTGCCCTAAGCCGCCACTTACTCACCGTCTACGACATTGCTTTATCCACATCAGGTGTCGTTGTTTGCGTTATCGTCCTTTTCTACTCAGCGACCGCGATATGGTCGAGAAAAACCTCATACAAATAAGGAAAAAGTATCATGGAAATTTGGCTCGATACGTGCAATATAGAAACAATAAATAAAATTTCTCAATACGGAATCCTTCACGGAGTAACAACAAATCCTACAATACTTGCAGCGTCTGAACAAAATCACAAAGAACTAGTCAATAAACTCCTAGAAATCCAAGATGGCCCCATCGCCATACAAGTTACAGGAGAAACAGCTAAGGATATGGTCAAACAAGCAATCGCCCTACATGGATTCTCAGATCGAATTCTCATCAAAATCCCTGCTATTCAAGAGGGGTTGATCGCAATGAAAATTCTTTCTGAACAAGAGATTTCCTTCCTTGCTACAGCAGTTTTTCAACCAGCACAAGCTATTCTCGCTGCAATTGCCGGCGCAGACTACATAGCTCCATACATTGGTCGCATGCTAGATAATGGAATCGACGCTTTTAAAACTCTCGAGACGATTTTAAAGGCTTACCATCACTATGAATTCAAAACAAAAATATTAGCTGCAGCCCTAAGGTCCGCAGATCAAATCATCACATGCGCTTCCATGGGCGTACACGCTGTAACCCTGAAAGACTCTCTTGCCTCTGAATTCATTGCAGATGATAAACAGGCTATAGACTGTATTAGAAATTTTGCCAACAAATGGGAAACGCGAAGCTCTATAAATGTAGCTGAATCGATTTTCTAAGAAATGGGTAAAAAAAATACCCTGATTCTTGTTTCCAAGAATCAGGGATATATCAAACACAATTTAAACTATTAAAAATTAAACTGCAGCTGTAGTGTCGCCCGCGTTCCATGGAAGTGAAATTGATGGAAGTGAAATCGATGATAAGTACTCAGTTGCTGACGCAAACGCCTCAGACATGCGATTTTTTACATCTTCAGGCACATATCCTGCTAATGAAGTATGAACCCCAGCATAATAACCAGCTACAGCTAGCGTTCCAACCGCAACAGGAGTGCGATAAGGAGTAGCTCTTGCTAAAACTCTTTTTGAAGCATTATACACATCAGAAGTCTTTTGACCTGCTACTACACACGCATTCGAAACGCCATCTTTTGCATAACCAAGGACATTGACTGAGCCTTGACCAAATGCAACAATTTTTTTCTTGCCCCATTGAACACGTGTTTCAGGAACAATCTTAGGCTGCTCTTCAAATAAAGTAGACAGGTAAGAATAGTCAATCTCTTCTTCCGAAACAACTTCTTCTTCACCTTCTTCGGAGATATTGTCTTCGATTGTTTCTTCAACAGCTTCATCTACGACAGTAGTCTCTACATTTTCTGATTGAACATGTGTCTCTGGAACAATCTTAGGTTGCTCTTCAAATAAAGTAGACAGACCAGAATAGTCAACTTCTTCTTCCGCAACAACTTTTTCTTTAATAACTGCTACTTCTTTTTCAGCAGCATGAACGACTTCTTCTGCAATAACTTCTGCTGTTTTTGCAGCAACTGTTGCAACTTCTTGAACATCAGAATGAACAGTTTCAAAAACATCTTTTAATTCTTGTTCTACTTGTTGAGCGTAAACGACGTAATTTTCAATCTTTGCAACATACAAATGTGTTGCTAAACCTAAGCTGCAATGTAGTCTGTAGTTAGCTGATGGAGAGAGAACGCCCAATGTAGCACTGAAAACTGTTCCCATTGCATAACCCACCGTTTTCACGACAGTTTTAATGAAATCAGATAATGTTGGCATAGAATCTGCAAACTTCTTAACAGCTTCGGATCCAGAAATAACTGAAATAACACGAGCTCCCAAACCAACAACAGAACCGACTAATTCCTTAGGTGCAGTAAAAAGTACTTTACCAGCCACCACTAAAGCTTCTGTAGAAGTTACTACTACAGCGCCTAAACGAGGAGCTAAAAATGCACCTCTTTTTTCACTTAAAGACTGAACGTCATTAATTGTCCTATCAAAAATGGCATTGACCGTCATACAAACTCCTTAATTTTAAAGTTACAAAACTTGCTCTAAAGGCCAACGTCGGTTGAGTCTCACTTTATACCAAATACAACCCAAAAACTGGCCCGGGTATACTCCACCCTATCGCACCTTCATCGATGAAAACACTTGTAGAAGGAGATAACGATAAAGACTAAGCGTTAAGATTATATTAAGACTTGAATAAAACACAATATTTTTCGAGAATGCTCCCTCTCAGACAAAGATCCAATTGCCCCCTAGCATAACCATACAAAAAAATAATTCAAAATAGACGTTTTTAACACGCTAGAAATGCCATTTTCAAATTGCTTTCGGTTAGTTTATTTAGGGAAAACTTCAAATTTTTTAACTAAGACAGCTTCATAAGAAACCAAACGGACTCAGGCTGGATATTTTTTAAACAAATACGTTTAAAACGACTCTTTGCTCCACTTTTCAAAAAAACACTTCCTTTGCTAATACCCAACTCCGAAGAAAAAAATGAGATCAACTCCTCATTTGCATCTCCCTTATCAGGAGCTGCCGCAATGCGAACCTTAAGCAAACCGTTTTCCCACCCGACGATATTATTTTTTCCAGCTCTCGGAATGACTTTAATAGGAATCATGATTCCTTCGGGAGTAACCTTCCACATGGAACAATAATCTCTTGTATGGTTTATTTTATATACTGTTCATAGTTCAAAATTTGGTATAAGAAGACCTCTAGCAAGTTGTAAAGATTAAATTCTAGGGTTTGGCTAGCGCGCTTCGTTCGGGACGAAGAGGTCGTGGACTCGAATCCCATCACCCCGAAAATCATGCAATTTTGCCCCTGCCTCTTTCATCTCTTCCAAGGCTTTTGCCGAATCACCCGGAGCTAAATCAATTCCTCGGCAAGCTTGAACAACCACGTGAACGACAAATCCTTTTTTTACTGCATCCAGTACAGAATACTTCACACAATAATCTGTTGCCAATCCAGCAACGTACACATCTTTTACACCCTGTTCACATAAATACTCCGCAAGCCCTGTCGATTTTAAATGTCCATTGTCAAAAAAAGCGCTGTAGCTATCAACGTTTTTATCAACCCCTTTAAAAAAGACTCTATCCAATCGGGGAAAATTTAAACTTGCTGGAAATTCGGCCCCCTTGGTTTCTTGAACACAATGTGTTGGCCACAATATTTGTTCAATCCCTCCCAAAGAAATCTTTTCCCCAGGATTTTTCCCTTGGTTTGCCGCAAAACTTCCGTGATCTGCAGGATGCCAGTCTTTTGTTGCCACAATGATATCAAAAGGAAGTTGAAGTAACTGATTTGCCAATGGAATAATCTCATTTCCTTTTGGAACAGGAAGAGCCCCTCCTGGAAGAAAATCTTCTTGAATGTCGACAAGAATCAATGCTTTTTTACTCATAAAAATCACTCAAAAGTATTTTGTAATGCATGCATACGTATGTTTTTGATCAGATCCACTTTTAAATCGTATAACGACTTTTCCATTCCTGCCATATATTCATGTGGATGCATGAAGCGTTTAATCCCCGATTGAAATTGACTAAGCTCCTTTTCTGTCGTTGCCCGGATTTCTCCAAGCGAGGGAGACTCATACACACATCGCCCCCCAACAAACACAGGAACGAGTAAATCTTTGGAAGATCCATTTTTATTAATGATCTTCTGTCTTGTAGGATCAAGAGGATCAACAATAGCCGTTTCTTTACCTACCCCCATGACTACATCATAAATGGCATCGGCAATATATCCCTCTTTTGTCGAAAATCTCCTCACCTGCAAAATACCCGGATTCGATACCTTGATCATTTGCTCTGACAACTTTAATTTGTATTTCCACGGCCCGCCAGGATCTCGAATAGCTGATAATTTATAGACTCCATCAAGCGCTGGTTGAGTCCCTGCTGTGACCAAATTTGTGCCAACGCCCCATATCGTAATACACGCCCCCTGCCTTTTTAACTCACTAATGATCGTTTCATCCAAATCATTACTTGCCAAAATCTGTGTATCTTGAAAACCAGCTGCGTCGAGGAGCGCACGACTCTGAATACTTAAATGAGCGAGGTCGCCCGAATCAAGCCTGATCCCAAGCATTTTTTTTCCGTGTTGTTTTAGCCAACGCCCCACTTCAATAGCCTTTTTTACTCCTTCAATCGAATTGTAGGTATCTACAAGAAAAACACAATTGTTAGGCAATTGCTCAGCATAAGTTTGAAATGCTTCTAGCTCGTCATCAAAAACCATGATCCAACTGTGCGAATGAGTTCCCCGAACAGGGATCCCAAATATTTTTCCGGCTAATACATTAGATGTCCCGACACACCCTCCAATATACGCCGCCCGGCTTGCTGTAAGCGATCCATCAATCCCTTGAGCTCGCCTCAAACCAAACTCAAAAACAGAATCTTTTCCAGCTGCAAGACATATACGAGCGGCTTTTGTCGCTATCAAAGAAGGGAAATTAATTAGATTCAACAATGGGCTTTCAAGAAGTTGGCACTGAATTAAAGGGCCTTTAACTCTAATCAGAGGTTCATATGGAAAAACAACATTCCCTTCGGGAACGGCGTCGATATCACAAGTAAATTGCATATTCGCAAGATAATCAAAGAATTTCGGATCAAAAATCGGTTGATCATCAACCCCTTTGAGGCTTGCAAGATAAGCAAGATCACTTTCATCAAAACGAAAGGCTTTGATATATTCGATAACAGATTCTAGCCCAGCTGTTATCGTAAACCCTCCGTTAAAAGGATTTTTTCGAAAAAAAAGATGAAATACAGCTTCTTTCTTATCAAGACCTGCTTTCCAATATCCATAAGACATTGTCAATTGATAAAGGTCTGTCAACAAAGCTAATGATTGGCTATACAGTTGGAGGTAATTTTGAGGTTGATTCATTATTTATTGCCATTTTCTATAAGAGCACGTCGTTCGTCCATTAACTTGTTGATTTTCTTTTTAATCTCGAGCACTCGTTTTTCATCACGTTCTTCCATCTGGAGATCTTGAGAATATTCTTTCCAATTATCAAACATCAAGTTCTGCGCCTCCATCTCTTTATTGAAAGAGTTCTTTCTAGCAACGCTTAACTCTTCTTGCAAAGACTTCAACTCCTTATCGATATCTTCCACCGACTCAATAGCACATATTCCAAACGAAATAGTTAACATAATGAGAAAAGGGAATGAAAAACTTGCAAAAGAGCCTCTCTTGCTCGTTTGAAAATTCCACAGAGAACGTCTATTCAGTATACTTTTGATATGCAACATCGACAACACTCCTTCAATGACGGTGGCTATAAACGAGCGTGATTATAATAGAATTGCTGTTATAGAGGGTACAACTTTTGAATCACGTTCAGTATACTCTGGTAAAAAAATTCAGTCGATTTTAGGGTTCTCGTACCGAACGTGAGGAAGTGCAAAACTTGCTTTAATAATTTTTCCGTGATATAAACGACTCTTTAACTCTATCCTAACAACATGAATTTTATACCGAAAAAAATTTTAGCTCTCATCCTTTTCTTCATGCTTCCTTTTTCGGTGAATGCATTGCAAGATGAGTTACTCTTGCGAGAAAATCTCAACAAAGCACGCAAAGGTGATTATCTTGTCACAGCCCAAAATAAAAATTACACTATCCTCCTAGTCCGAAATAAAACCGATGAACTGCTTGATTTTGAAGAGATCACAATGCCGATGTCTCGCTCACCAAGTTCTCCATTCTCTTGGAAACAATGGGTCGAAAACGGCGCTGTTGGCCATACTTCATGGATCATGTACACAATCCATCTCCCTTCAGGGTCAATGCAACAAACATTCTCTTTTACCAGAAATGAGTGGATTTCGATTCCACAATCACAAAATTTCTTTTCAACTCTTCTGAACTTAAAACTAAAAAAAGTGAATGAAAACGAACGAAAAAAAGTTGGGGTTCCCCCCTCATCCGATTCACGCGACCGACGCCGTCTATGGCAACCAAGCCTCGTCGTCGATGGAAAAGTCATCAACGGCGCATCCTTCGATGCTTGGCGCGCTCGCTGGCCTTGTGATGGTAGCGAACTTTCCGGAAAAATCATCGAAGCGTATATTCCCGAAGAAAATAATAAGTATCCCTCTTATTTTCCTTATTGGCTTCAAATCAGCGGGATTGTCGGCAATGCGAAAGTACGCATTATTGATTCCGGAAACAATTTAATTTCTCCAAAAATGAAATAACCAAGAGTATCATGGATAACATCAACCAAAAACGCCCTTATTCTCTCCATAAATCCCGTACAATTCTGAAATGGATTTTCTCATGGTACAAGAAAAAAGGAAAAACGCTTGCTACAACAGACCTAAACAACTTAGAAAAATCAATGGCTGATCTCGATCAAGCATTACTAGAAAGAAAAAGAGTCGAAGCTAGCGCTATTGCGCATCAATTAAATCAATTTGCCGACACTCACTGCAAGCGGTCCATTTTTGAATATACCAAAGAATTGGTCTTCGCTTTGGTTTTCGCTCTAATCATTGCAACATTAGTGCGACAAATGTGGTTTGAACCTTATGAAATCCCGACAGGATCGATGAGGCCAACCTTCCGCGAACAAGATCACCTCACTGTCACAAAAACAGCTTTTGGTATTAACTTTCCTCTCAAAACAGAACATTTCTATTTCGATCCTTCCCTGGTTCAACGAACAAGTGTTTTAATCTTTTCCGGTGACGGAATGCCGATGTCCGATGTCGACACCGTTTACTTCGGGATTTTCCCATACAAAAAACGTTTCATTAAAAGATGTATCGGCAAGCCCGGCGATTCGATTTATTTCTACGGCGGTCGTCTTTACGGTGTAGACAAAGATGGTAATGATATTACTGAATTGCGCGATGCTCCATGGATGCAGTCCCTTGAATATATCCCGTTTCTTTCATTCCAAGGCGACCTAATCCTCTCTGCACCGCATACACTCCTTCTCAGACAAATGCATAAAGCCTATGGGAAACTTATATTTGATTCCTCCGGTAAAGCAAACGCTGAAATTTTTAACGGCAAAACATGGGTAAAAGATCAACCTTTAGCACAGAAAAAACCTCACACAACAATTCAGACATATAGTGACGTTTTTGGGATTAGAAATTATGCTGAGGCTCGTTTATTAACAAAACAAGAGCTCAAACAACTCTCCCCTGATGCCGATTCTTTTGAAGACGGGTTGTTATATTTACAGTTACACCACACCCCAAGCCTAACCTACCCGACACCCTTCGTTGCAGATAATGACATTGGAATTCCAGGATACTCCACGATCATCCCTCTCCAACAGCACCATCTTGACAAGATCATGGAAAATCTTTACACAGCACGTTTCGTTCTTTCAAATGGAAGAGGCCGTCGCTATGCCCTTGATGACCCTAAGCCGCGCCCAACGAATCCTACATTCCCCGGGTTCCCTGATGGTACTTATGAATTTTATTTCGGCAAAGCAACGAAAATTCATTTTGCTGGAGTACCTACTGATGTACCTCATGACAGCCCTTTATATAGTCACTCGCCAGAGAATGTACAGCGTTTCTTTAATATGGGGATAGACATGGATACAAATGTCGCTCCAACAAAACGGAATCAAACGAGATTTCCTCATCGCTATGCTTACTTCCGAAATGGAGACCTCTATCTGATGGGAGCATCAATTTTAACGAAAGATGATCCTGTCCTCATTACCTTTCATGAAAATGAAAAAAAGAAAGAAACAGAAGCTACAGATAAGGCTCCATACGTTGCATTCAAAGATTATGGCCCTCCTATGAAAGATGGCCATATAAATGTCGATTTCATACGCACTTTTGGCGTTACAGTTCCTAATAACGAGTACTTAGTCTTGGGTGACAACCATGCGATGAGTTCCGACAGCCGTGTTTTTGGATGCGTACCTCAAAACAACCTCCAAGGTGCTCCTTATTGGATTATTTGGCCGCCAGGAGAGCGTTTAGGACCTCCCGCTCAAAAGCCATATCCTTTCATGAATGAACCAAGAGCTATTATTTGGAGTGTGGCTGCTTTTGTTTTCTTATGTTGGTATGTGTATTATCGAAGGACTTCAAGAAGACCTATCTTCAAAAAGAACGAGTGAACATAAATAAGCTGTAAGCCACATAATGAGTGCGGCAAATAGGGTATCAGAGAAAAAATGTCCTCCTTGGACTATCCTAGTCCAAGAGAGGGCTAATCCAAGCCCTAAAGCAATAGCAACTCCTCCCAATAGGAGCCACCGCTTTTTATAATGATAACCAACAAGAGCCAAAGCAAAAAAATAAAATCCCATCGTACAATGTCCACAAGGAAATGATTTCGATGGCTCCGGTTGGGCAAATATGTTTGGTTCGTAATAAGGACGAAATTCTTGCGCCCCACCAAATTCTATTACCTGCTTCGGTCTAGGACGGCCCCAATGATCTTTAAGCAGAACATGAGAAATTAACCCAGAACCGATAGCAAGGGTTAACACCAAAAGAAGGGCTCCAGAAAACCAAGATTTGTATCTTTTAAAGAAGCATGCAAGAAATAACATGACCGCTCCCACAGCAAATAATAGCTGCCCCGGAACAATGCCATAATCATACATAAAGGTCTCAAAGGGCGATGAATGGAAAGCGGGCGGCTGAGACATATAGAAAAAATGACGAGAAATCGCAATATCTATTGCTGGAGTAAAAGGTGTAAGCAATACAACAAAAATCACGGGCCATAGCCAGGCGCGATGGCGAAAAAAATATGATTGCATACACTATACCGAACGTGATTCAAAAGTTGGCATTTCTAGCTGCGCGAAAATCCCCGCGGATCGAGCATAGCAAGTTGGTCAGTATTAATCAATACGAACCAACTTGCTATGCTCGATCCCCGGGGGTTTGGCGCGCTAGAAATGCCAACTTTTGAATCACGTTCGGTATAGACCTCTAACTATAAACGTGATACACTGATTCTACCGAATGTTCGGTATATATAAGCGGGAATTTTCTATGTTGTCAATATCCATCACTCTTTCAATCATTTTCTGTCTCTTGCTTATAGGCTCTCTTATTCTCCTCCAAATGAAAACAAAAGAAGCGGTAACTTTAACCAAAGAAACATCAACATTAAAATGTTTGGCATCAGAACTTGAAACGCGTCTACAAGAACAAACAAAAGCATCTCAAGAAAAAATAGAACTTCTCTCACAAATACAACAAAAACTGTCGGAGTCGTTCAAAGTCCTTTCTGTAGAAGCTCTCAAACACAACAATCATTCCTTTCTTGAACTCGCAACACTTAAGTTTGAAAAACTGCAAGAAGTCGCCAAAAATGACTTACACTCACGTCAAAAAGCAATCGATGAAACGGTTAAACCGGTAAAAGAATCCCTGGAAAAATTCGACAACAAAATACAAGAATTAGAAAAACAACGCGTTAGCGCCTACTCCAGTCTGAATGAACAAATTAAATCGCTTTCTTCTTCTCAATCTCAACTACAAAAAGAAACTGCCAACCTAGTCAAAGCCCTGCGTATGCCAAATGTCCGAGGACGCTGGGGTGAAATTCAACTTCGCCGCGTGGTCGAAATGGCGGGGATGATAGAACATTGCGACTTCGTTCAACAAGAATCAACATCAACCGATGACAGGAAGCTGCGCCCCGATCTGATCATTCGTCTTCCAAACCAAAAGCAGATTGTCGTCGACTCAAAAACACCTCTAAAAGCATATCTTGAATCACTAGAAGCCGAAGACGAAACTGCTCGCCACCTCAAGCTCCAAGAGCATGCAAAACAAGTACGCACGCACGTCTACCAACTTTCTAGCAAATCGTACTGGGAACAGTTTCCTGCAGCCCCGGAGTTTGTCGTTCTTTTCCTTCCTGGAGAAACATTTTTCAGCGCGGCCTTAGAACAAGACCCTTCCCTCATCGAGTTCGGCGTGGAACAAAGAGTCATCTTAGCAACACCAACGACACTGATAGCACTTTTACGCTCTGTTGCTTATGGATGGAAACAAGAGTTGATTGCAAAAAATGCACAACAGATCAGTGAATTAGGAAAACAATTGTATGAAAGGATTCGGATCCTATCAACTCACTTTGATGGAATAAAAAAAGGGCTAGAAAATGCCGTTGACTCATACAACAAAGCTGTCGGATCTCTCGAGACACGAGTCCTCGTGTCTGCCAGAAAATTCAAGGAACTTGGCGCAGGAAATGATAGTGAGATCTTAATTCCAGAAACAATCGACAAGACGGCAAGAATTCTTAAAGTCGACACTGTTCTAGAAGAAACGATCACCTCTTAGCCGCTTGTGCCACCGTTCTGGCATCAACTTGAAGATAGATATCTTTTTGCAATTTTTTCGACAACTCATCGATCTTCTTATCAAAATGATGAAACACAAAAAAATTGCTGAAAAGAAGGCGCTTTTTCCATAATTCCACATCATCTGGAGAAAGTGATTTTCTAACTGAAAGCACCCGTACAGCACTATTTCTCTGTTGTTGATAATATCGATCGGCTTCTAACAGATTCATTACATTCTTAGCTACCAGCTGCTGCTCTTTCATTTCCTTTTCCGCAAACTCAAATTCCTCTTGAGCTTTGTTCACCTCTTCCTGAAATTTGCGGTACTCCTCACTGCCAAATCGTCTCGTCGCACTGTCTCTCATATTCGATTGTCCTCGGAGATTCTGCAAAGCAATGTGAGCCTTTTTCATCCTTTCCGTAGTAATTCTTTCCGGATACAACCGGTTGTATTCAATGCGCTTTATCAATTCCTTCAGAGGGTTGATAGCCTTTCGCGGCTGCGCATGCCCGTCAATTCCGTTTGTTACTTCCACTTCCTTTTGCAATCCGCTTAAACTAATACTGACGCCTTGCTCTGAAGAGGAGGCTTCCTGTAAAATGCGAAGGGTTTCACTTTCATTCGTTTCTTTGATAAATATAGCCTTGAAGCGATCCTCCAAAGCTGGGTCTCTCTTCCGCAACTCCTCCCATTGAACACTCGTCATTGCTGTAAAAATGACAATATTCGGATACTCATCCTTTAAAAGCTTAAAAATAGCGACAATATCATGAAATTTACTTTGCAGGGCATCTCCAAGCTCATCACAGATGAAAGCAACTCGTCCCTCAAAACCTTTCACTTGTTTGAAAGACATACTCATCTTTTCAGCGGTACTCATAATGCTAGAACTTTGTCCAAATAAAGCACTGTGGTCGAAAACAAAGACTTTTCTGTCTTTTAGGCGAGCCGCCAGCTCTTGCATGATATGGGTTTTCCCCACTCCTGGATCGCCAACAAAGACAACGGAACGACCGCTATTGATGCATCCTTCAGCCAAATTCAATTCATCCACTCGACACATTGATGCAAACGGCTGCTCATTTTTCAATGCTAAAATATTGCAATAATCCACTTTCTCAGGACAAACTCTGCACCACCGCAAATGGACATATAAAACACCGATAGCAATCCCCAAAACCAAGGCGGTGACAACTAATACTTGCAAGGGATTCGGCAAAAATTTACCGATGACCTCGACTAAATAATAAGGGAGTTTGAAAAAATTAAAATATAAGGTAATTAAGACTCCATATTCGTATAGGGTATCGGGGGGGCGGACCGAATCAAACAAATCGAAAGCCCTCATAAAAATGCGTCCCATATTCGGGAAGAAGTTTGTAATCACATTACCTCTATCGAATAGCTCGGGCTTGAAAGCAGGGGTATATGATTTTGTCTCCGGAGGCAATACCTTTGCCAATTCATCGATAAGATCTTCTAGAGATTTAAACTCGATGGGATGCTTTTCTTTCACAGCTGAAAGCATTTTCTCAACAGAAACCGCTTCCAAAGCCAAATCAGAAAGGTGCATATCCTTATTTTCTATAGCCTTATCTAGAGCTTCTTCGAAAAATATTTCTACATTTTTTGGAGATATTTTCTCGAACATCAATTCTAAATCACATTTTAGAACATCGCTCAAATGTTCTCCATCGTAGGCAGATAACATCTTATTGATGTGTTCAACACATACAGCCCTCTTTTTTTCCATTTTCTCAACTGATTTGGAAGCTAATTCAGAAAAGGTTGTTACCCCTCTCACTTGGTTCAATTTAGAACCGGTCGATGAACAAAAAGAAACGGGACCAGGTACTCCTCGAGAAACAGGCTGAGGCGATTGAAGATGAAACCAATCCGAACCCCTAAATGAAATTAAGTCAATTATCGAAGACATCATCAAACTCTTAAAAGGATTTAGCGTACTAGTACACTGCTAAGGTATAATTTGAGGGTTTGGCTAGCGCGAAAGCTCCCGCGGTTGAACGATCAAAACAATACAACCCCTTCTTTGATCGATTCAACCCCGGGGCTTTGGCGCCGCCAAACCCCCAAATTCAAACTTAACAGTGTACTAGGGAGTATACCTAAAAAAGTCTTCTGTCGAAAAGCGGCCAAAATAATCCCAAAATTCGACGAAGCAATTTTTTAGGTACACTCCCTTACATTTCAGAAGATTATGAACCTTGAAATATTATAG
>JBAWZJ010000004.1:0-20583 GCA_037143085.1 Parachlamydiaceae bacterium
TCAAGAGCTACAGAAATTATTTGAAAAAATAGCTAGTGCGTAAGGTGAGTTAGAAGTTGTGAATAGTTTTTAGATAATTTAGCAATTAAAGTAGGACAATGATAGAAAACGCCTACAAACACCAGGAAACAATGACTTTTTCGGTAGTTTTTTGGGGATTTTTTTGAAAAAATACCGATGAAATTTGAACAACAACGGGGTGGATGCTATTGGATAGTTTGGATTCAAAATGGCTTTTTTTCAAATCCTGAATTATGCAAGAGGTTCTCTAATAGCCCCATTGATACGAGATGCGATGACTTGAGCACTATGCACTGCTTGGCGATCGGTTCCGTGGCTGATTTGGCTTCTGCATGAAAAGCCGTTTGCTATGATGATCGCATCTCGATGGATCTGCCGTACCGCCGGCAATAGGTGAAGTTCGCCGATTTTCATGGAGAAATCATAATGTTCTGTTTCATAGCCGAACGATCCTGCCATCCCGCAACACCCAGAAACAATTTCATGCACTGTCAATCCTGGGATTGAACGTAAGATATTTAATGCTGAAGACATTCCTAAAATGGCTTTTTGGTGGCAGTGACCATGGATCCATATTTCTTGTTTTTCATCGATAAAATTTAGGGGTAGCTGTCCGTCTTTCAGATGTTGTTGTAGAAATTCTTCGATACTAAGACAGTTGTTAAACTTTTCGCTGTTTCCGAGAAGGCCTTTGTAGTCATCTCTAAAAGCGGAGAGGCAGCTCGGTTCGAGAACGATCATAGGATGGGAAGAGATAACGCTCATTAGTTCTAAGGCTTTGGCTTTGGCTTCCTTTAGCATTCCTTTCGATATCATGGGTCGTCCACAGCAGCGGCTGGTCTCTAAAATCACTTCGTATCCGAGCTTTGTTAATATTGTGTAGGCGGCTTTTCCTATGTCGGGTTCATTAAATTCCGTGTAAGTGTCATTAAACAAAACGACTTGTTTTTCTCTTTTTTCTTGTTGCTGCCGAGAAAACCACGCAGAGAAGGTTTCTTTGGCTAAATGGGGTAGGGAGCGTTTTGGCGTAATTCCAAAAAGGCGCAATAAAGATTTAGAGAGAGAGGATGATCCCAATGCATTGAATATGGTGGCAAAGGGGGAGACGAATCGATTAAGCTTATGAAGATGACCGAATATCCTGTTTCGCAAAGAGTACCCATTTTTCTCCTGGTACTGGTAGAGAAACTCCGATTTCATCTTTGCCATGTCTACTTGTGAAGGGCCCTCCCGTTGGCATCCTTTGCACTCGATGCATAAGTCGAGCACGTCATATAAAGCTTTTCCAGTGAATTCTTCCTTTGGGTGTTTACCATGAATAATGGCGCGTAACGACTGAGCGCGAGCACGTGTTGTGTGATATTCATCGCCGGAAGCCTGAAATGAGGGACACATCACATTTTCCATTTTTCGGCATTGTCCATTTCCGTTACACATGTCGGCAGCAAGTTCAAATCCCCCTTCGTTGGAAAAATCGAGAAAGGTGGGGATGGGGATATTTTTGCTTTCAGGGCTTAGTCTTAAATCCTGGGTCAGGGGCGTCCCGTTCACAATCTTTCCAGGGTTCATGAGATTCAATGGGTCGAATGCTGCTTTGATATCCTTGAACGCATGATACACCTCATTTCCAAACATTTTCTCATTCAACCAGGAGCGGATAAGCCCGTCTCCATGCTCTCCGCTCATCGCCCCACCATGGTCCAGAACGATTGTAGATATTTTCTCCATCATTGCTTGCATTAAGGACAGTTCTTCCTTTTGTCTTAAGTCAATGTAAGGGCGGATGTGCATGCACCCTGAGCCAATATGCCCATAGATCCCTGCGTCTTTTCCAATGCTTTTTATATATGCGGTAAACTTGTCAATGAATGACGCTAGGTTTTGTGGGGCTACCGAGATATCCTCGATGAAGGCGATGGCCCGGGAGTAGCTCCGTTTTGAGAGAAGAAGTCCGAGGCCTGCTTTGCGTACCTCCCAGACTCCTTTCATTTCTTCTAAGTCGGTGATGATGACCGGGGAATGGCCGACATTTGAAGTTTTCATGTCAGAAGTGAAGGCGTCCAGTTTTTGTATCACTTCATTTTGTGTTGTCCCTTGAAATTCGGCGACAAAAACGGCTTTTGGATGTCCTTTAAGCCAGCGTAATTTATTTTTCACTGTAGGGGAAAAGCGCGCTGCATCGAGAATCTTGTCGTCGATCATTTCAAGTGAGAGGGGGTTGTGTGCTAACATTGCTTCGACGGATTGTAATGACGATATCAGGTTGTCTATGTGGAGGATGCAAATACCTGTGTGGAGCGGCTTTTTTGCAATTGCAACCTTGATTTTTGTTGCAATGCCTAAGGTTCCTTCAGATCCGGCAATTAGAGTGCTTAAGTTAAACCTAAAAACGGCAGTTGAAGACGGTAAATTGACGCAAGATTTTGAATCAAAATCTTGCATCACTTCACCGCCTTGAACTGCCGTTTTTAGGTTGAAAGTTTTTTTTTCTAACAGTAAGTCAAGGTTGTATCCGGAAACGTGTCTTGGAATGTGGGGGAAATGTTTTTCAATTGCTTTCCGATTTTCTGTTAGCACTCGGTCGATTTCCCTATAAATGATCCCTTCCCTATCGCCTTGTTGCCTTTTCTTCTTTTTTGTTTCTTCATCGACAGCGCAGCACTGTAATGTGTATCCACCGGCAAGTACAAGCTCGACTTCCTGTACGTGGTCAACCATTCGTCCATAATAAAGCGAGCGGGCTCCTGCAGAGTTGTTTGCCAGCATACCGCCAATCGTTGCCCGATTTCCTGTCGATGTGTCAGGGCCGAGGCGATATCCAAAAGGAGCTAAGGCGTCATTCAACCTATCTTGAACAACACCGGGCTCTACGATGGCATATTCTTCTTCGATATTAATTTCGAGGATCTTATTTAAATGTTTTGATGTGTCGACAATTAGCCCTTTTCCGAGACAACTTCCTGTAATTCCTGTGGCGGCACCGCGAGCAGTGACGGGTATCTGATGTTCAGCAGCAATTTTTAATGTGGTGATAAGGTCTTCTTTATCTACTGGATAGACGACGCCTAAAGGTTCGACTTCATAGATGGAAGCGTCGACGCTGTAGATTGTCCGTATGATAGGGTCATAACGGACCTCTCCTCTAACATGTTTTTCAAGATGTTGAAAAAAATCGTTCATGCTAAATACTGTTGAAAATGATACATAGGGCCTAGGTCTAGTAGGTGCGTTAACTCATTCAACGCATTATAAACTTCATCTAAAAGTTTTGGATCGGCCAGGTCTTTCGGGCTTAAGCGGTCTCTGTAATGTTTATGGATCCATTCTTTCAACGATTTATAGAGATCATCATTGAAGATCACCTTCTGATTGATAGTTGCGAGTTCTTGAGGTGTTAGAACGACGCGAAGGCGCAGACAGGCCGGACCTCCTCCATTACGCATGCTTTGGCGCAGGTTAAAATAATAGACGTCGTCGATCGATTTGTTAACTCCTTCCAGATATCTCTTGATTCTCTCATTTTCTTTACATTCGATTGGTGCAACAAGAATGACTTTCTGGTTAGGGAGGGTGATCAATTGAGAGTTAAACAGATAGGATGATACGGCATCAGAGAGCGATATCTCCTTTTCTTTAACCTCAATGAAACGCATGGTTGTTTTGCAATGTGTCGATACTTTTTCCTCGATCGTACGGATTAGGTTTTCCTGATCAAGAAATGCTTTTTCATGATAAAAAAACATGTTTTCGTTCCCTACAGAGATCACATCGTTGTGAAATACTCCTGCATCAATGGCTTCTGGGTTTTGTTGTGCAAAGAGGACTTGTTCTGGTGGAATATTGTGAAGTCTAGAGATGGCTTGAGAAGCTTCCAATGTTTGCCGTGCGGGATAACGTTTTGTGGCGATATGATTGCCCTGGAAGGCTTCTTTACCATAGACAAACAGTTGGATGCCTTTTGCTCCATGGAAATGGCAAAAGCGTGTGTGATTTGCGGCACCTTCATCCGCAAAATAGGTTCCGGAGATTAAGGGCTCATGATGGATAAAGAGGTTGGTGTCATGGAAAATATTCTTTAATATCTTAGACGTCGTCTCCACTTCGATCGCGCGGTGAAACTTGCTAGAGAGATTCGCTGGGGTGATATGCACTTTGCCATCAACACTGTCTGCTGATGGAGAAATCGTTGCTGCATTCGCTGTCCACATACAAGCTGCTGATGAAACAGCGGCGAGAAGTTCTGGGTTTTCTTTAGCAACAATGGATAAGATTTCTTTTGGCGCGCCGGAAAATCCCAAAGAACGTAGTACGGGAATGAACGGCCGCTCTTGAGGAGGGAGAACTGCCTGGACCACTCCCTTGTTTGCTAGAAATTTCATTTTTTCTAACCCTTCGAGAGCTGCATCACGAGGGCTTGACATCATTTTTTTGTTGTCTAATGAGGCAACATTTCCATAAGATAGTCCACCGTAGTTATGTGTAGGACCGATAATTCCATCAAAATTTACCTCGATAGCTTTATCCATTTGACATCCCCGGTGCTTTTACGGAAGGAATGATAATTTTTGGAGATTCTAAAGAGACAAGCGGGTAGACGCAATAGTCTGCAGCATAATAACCGCTTGGACGTTGGTTTCCGCTGCAGCCGAGGCCTCCAAAAGGGGCTAAGCTGCTGGCTCCTGTCATCTGGGTATTCCAAGAGACAACTCCGGCCTTTGCACTCTTATAGAAAAGTTCAAACTCATCTCTTTTGTCGCTCAGCAGTCCTGCTGTCAGGCCAAAACGGGTCTTATTAGCTTGTGCAATGGCAGCATTAAAGTCTGCGACGCGAATGACTTGAAGGAGTGGGCCAAAATATTCTTCATCCGGCAAGTCGACCACTTGTGTTACATCAATGATGCCAGGGGAGAGAAAAGCGGCTCCAAGATCGAGTTGGGTTAAGGGTAAAATCGGTGTCCCTCCGAGGCTTTGTAACTTCCTTTGGGTATCCAAGATTTTTGCCGCGGCTTGTTTTGAGATGAGAGGACCCATGAATGGTTCTGGTATCTGTGTGTAAGGGCCTACTACTAGTTTTTTTGTCATCTCGACAAGTTCTTTTAAGAAACGGTCTCCCTGGTTTCCTTGAAGGATGATTAGACGCCTGGCACAGGTACATCGTTGTCCGGAACTCAAAAATGCGGATTGTATTGTTAGATAAGCAGCGGCTTCAGCATTAGATATATTATTCACAATAAGTGGATTGTTGCCGCCCATCTCCAGAGCTACAATTTTCCCCGGTGTTTTTCCCATGATTTCGGCCAAACGACATCCTGTTGTCGAACTGCCTGTAAATAAGATACCGTCGATTTCAGGATGTTCAGAAAGAGCGGCACCGGCTTTTGCTCCACCTTGAATAAGGTTTATAACACCTTTAGGAATACCGCTTTTTTCCCAATATTTAACGGTTAGTTCAGCCGTTAATGGAGTCATTTCACTAGGTTTAAATACGATGGTATTCCCTGCAAGAAGAGCTGGTATTATATGACCGTTCGGGAGATGGCCTGGAAAATTGAAAGGTCCAAAAACAGCCATTACTCCATGTGGTCGATGTCTTGTAATCAACGTTCCGGCAGGTTGTTGCTGTTTAGTCTCTCGACATCTTACATGATAAGCGTCTATCGAAATAGCAATTTTACCAATCATTGCTCCGACTTCATTCAAAGATTCCCATAGAGGCTTTCCATTTTCTGAAGAGATTGTTTTGGCTAGATTTTCTTTTTCTCGCATTAAGATATTTCGGAAAGCTTCGATTTTTTCTATCCGTTTGCTGATGTCTTGTTGACTCCATGAGGAGAAGGCTGTGTGAGCTGATGTGACGGCAGCGTCAACGATCTCTTTTCCCGCCTCATTCCCTTCCCATATAATTTCTTCGGTTGCCGGATTCGTTGATGTGAATGAGGTCCCTGAACTTTCAATCCAAGAGCCGTTGATGAAGTGTTTCTTTAAGCTAACCATCGTACTCGCTCTCCTTTGAGGATATGTAGGGCTTCCGCCGTTTTTGACGAGATGACAACACCTTTTCCGGGTTGGTAGTTAACCGGAGCAAGGCATGCGCGAAAGTCTATTTTGCAGTTTGAGATGAGAGAGCAGTGTTCGCATGGTTCCTCTTGTGTTATTGCGGATACAATGGCAACAGTGCTTTCCTTTATCGTTCGAATATTCGATACATCAGCTTCAATTTTTGGTCCTCCATCACAAATATCGCATTCTTGAGAGAGGTTAAATCCCTCTCTTAGTAGCATGTCTAGTGCAGGTTTTGATTCGGGATGAACCTGGCCGATAGATGCTTGGACATGTGGGGGTAACATTTCGATATAGATTGGGTGTGTCGGCAATGCCTGTGTTAGGTCAATGGTTCCTTCATCCCTTATTTGCATTAGTGTGTGGAAGTCTGATTCAATGAAATGGCGGCCGATTCCATCCCAAAAAGGAGAACCTAGGTTATTGTCGAATACGCCCCGCATTTCGGCAAAAATTTTTTTTGTGAATCGGTGCGGGTGGTCGGCAATGAAAAGAAAGCGGCTTAGGGATAGTAGTTTTCCTGCACCTTTTTGACGTGCATCTGGAACAATATAGAGGGAACAAATTTCGGACCAATAATGTCTATATTGGACAGGGCGCATTGTGGGGACTTTCCTAATATGATGAGCAATGTTTTCGTGTTTTTCTTGGTATTCAACCCGATAAAAGAAGAGAGGGGAGTGACGTGCCGCTTGGGCGACAATTCCGCTTGTTCCGCCTATTACACCAGTCTCAAGGTCTTCGAGGACGAACAAATAGGATTCGTCTGTAGGCGTTATCGCTTCTTTTGCGAAAGAGTGTTCAACGATGTCTAAACGTTTCAATAATTTCTCTTTGTTTTTCGGCATGCTTGTCATGCCTACTGCGCCAAAGGCTATGTTGATGAAAGCTTCAGAGTCGGATTTTTTCAGAGGTCGTACGATGATCATAGTGATGGATTCTTAAGAGTATTTTCAATGATAGCAACGACACTGTCGATATCTTGGAATGTGATCGAGGCAAATGGAATTAAGAAACGAACTCGTGTAGGATGACTTCCGGCGATAAATCCCATGACTCCTGCATCAAAAAGACGATGAACGAACTGGGTGACTTTTGTCCCATCACCCTCGTATGGGGTGAATGCTATCATCGAACCGACGCCAAAAGGTCCACGGATGAGTTGAGGGTATTTTTCTTCTAATTTTTTTAACTGTTTCACAAAATAATTGTGAAGAGATTGGATTTTCCCTTCGGGTCCAAAATATTCTCCATTAAGAAGTTCATGCAGGATACTGAGAGATGCGTGAATCGATGATGTGCTGCCTGTAAATGTTTGACTCAAGAGACCGGGCTTCGGTTTATACTCTTCAGAGAAAAATGTGGCGCATATTTGTGATATTTTGCCAATTGTGGCGATGTCGATAAATTGTTGTAAGTGGAAATATTGGAATGCGAATAGCTCTTGTGTGCGAGCAAACGATTGTACTTCATCGGCAAAGACTGCAATACCATGTTCCTTTAGAAACGACATGATTGTTGTAAAAAATTGTTGAGTAGCGGTGTAGAATCCACCTTCCCCCTGAACAAGTTCGAAAACCATTACTGCATGTTGGTTAGGATAGCGTTGAACGTGTCTTTTTATCGCCTCTAGTGTTCTTTCTGTACTTTCAGAAGGGTTTTCAGCATCGAAAAAGGGGACATAATCGACGAAAAGATTAGAGGGGAGTCCTTCGCGGAATCCCGGTTTGTCTGTAATTTGAGAGGAGATGATCGATCTTCCGGCAAAACAATGGTCGAACGCGAGTATTCTGCTTGCAGGATGTCTCTTTTGAAAGGCTATTTTAAGGGCGTTTTCATTTGCCATGGCCCCCGATGTTGAAAGGAAGCAGTGGTCAAGCCCGGAAGCTTTGACTAAACTGGCTATCAATTCTAAGGAGTCGACGTTCTGTTGTAAATTTCCCTGCATGATCACATCGCTTAGGGCCGCGTCAATGGATGCATCTAAGTTATTCGGGTTACTGTGCCCCCGAAAGTGGGGGCCGATCCCACAGATGAAGTCGTATTTAACACTTCCGTCGGCGAGTTCGACAAGAGGTCCATTACCGATACCGCTTCCTAGATAAGGAAACCACAGTTTCCCTCCTCGGTATTTCTCCATATCTGACAACATCGTTTCATAGGAGTGTTTCAAATCAGCTCGTGGAGGGCATATTCCTGTCAGTTGTTTTTTGTGGTCGGCAACGGCATCATGCAATAATTTTTTTGCTTCGACGATCCTCTTGTCGTGCATCAGTTGAGTCGCTTTTAATTCATTTGATAGCGGATATTTTTTCATTTGTTAAACTCTTATTTCGGTATAGATGCCAGTCTTAACAGGAATAAGGTTGTGAGGCGGCTCCGTTGCACAAGGCTATCTATCAGCATATATTCATCTGAGGTGTGGAGTTTTCCTCCGATGACGCCAAGAGAATCTATGACAGGCAATCCTGCTGCACTGAGAATGTTTCCATCGCAAACGCCCCCACTCGGTCGGGATATTAGAGAATAACCTTCTTCGAAAGCACATGCGTTGAGCTGATTGAACAGTTTTTTACATTTTTCATCGAATGGTTTTGGGTCTCTTTTTTGATGCAGATGGAGTGTCATTATGACTCCTTCTGGCGGAGTCTCTGTAATTCTTTCTAGTTGAGCTTCCGTCTCGTCAAAATCCTCGATGGCATCGGCTCTCATGTTGAGTCGGCATAGAGCAAAGTCGGGGACGATATTTACAGGCCCCCCTCCGAGCACTTGTCCTACATTTACGGATATTCCTTTGGTTTTATTACTCAGAGCCGAGGCTCTAAGAATAAAATCTGCGATGGCAGCGATGGCATTGCGTCCTTTTTCAAAATCCCTTCCTGCATGGGCAGCCAAACCTTTTGCAACAACGCTAAAATTAGCCGACCCTTTCCGGTCACTGACTAATGCCCCGTCAGCAAAAGAGGGTTCAAAAATAAGGCCTAGGTGGTTTCTTTGTGCTGCGGCAACGAATAACTGTTCTGACCCTATAGATCCGATTTCCTCATCGGGATTAATGAGGATCTCCCAACCAACATTTTTTGATGAAGGGTGATTTTCGAAAGCTTTCAATGCTGTTAACATGACGATGAGGCCCCCTTTCATATCGGCAACGCCGGGGCCGCGCAAGATGTTTTCACAGAGATCTTCTGCTTTCTGGAAAGGATGCGATGGTGAATAAACAGTATCCATATGACCGCCAAGGAATATCTGTATCGGAGCTTCAGGGCGTTTGGTTATATGGAGTGCTTGTCCATGGGGGATAGTGATCGGCGAGCCGTCGATAGCAATCGTTGAACGGGGAGGCAAGTCGATGCGCTGCATGTGGCCCCCCAATGATAAAAATTGCATTTCCAAGGCTGCAATCATTTGAGAGAGGCCGGAAAGATTTTCCGATTCGGAGTTAATGGCAGCCCATGAACGGAGTAGCGACATCATCGTGCGTTGCTGTCCGTTAATTGCATTAAGAGTATCTATAAATGAATGTGTTTGCATAGCTTGAATGTAAGCTATTTTGTTAGGTAATGACAATGTTTTTTTTCACGCGCTTATTTTTTATTGGAAGTTTCCTTTTTTATCTTGGTAATAAAATCGATGATGCATTAATGTGACGAGTAGTCTTTTTGGTGGTAGAAAATGCCTCTAAGGTCGTTTGTAGAGGTTTTACAGGAGGGTTGATGAAGCGTGGAAGCGGAAAATGTGTGAAATTGGATTTGGCGAAAAAGCATGCTTGTTATGTACTCATCACCTGCGATGAACCTTCTGATGATGGAAAAATGCAGGTTGAGATGAGTTATGAAGGCGATGCTACTCTTGCTGCGTATATTCTTCAAGGCGCTCAATTGCATATGGAAGAAAACAATATTGATGAAGCGTCCCTGAGTTTTGAGGCTTAAGGGTTGTGTAAGATTAACTTTTAAACATTCTCTTAATCTCGATTTTGTACATCTTTTGTTCATCTTCTGAGAAATTTATTATGCTCGAGTTTGCCTCCCTCCGAAATCTGAACGAAAAAAATGTATAAAGTAGAGTTAATTATTCTTGGTGAAGTTCTTATATGGATAAAAGTACGAGTAGAAAAGAAATTGCAAATCAACTGTGGCCTACTGTAGGGCCATTGCTAGCGTTTTGCCTGTCGTTTGTCTTGTTGTTTAACCCTTCTGCAACGCCTGTTGGATTGCCGCTGATCACGTTGTGTGGGCTCTTGGCTTGCTATGCATGGAAATGGCGAGGGGTCGCGATATCTTCTGTGAGTTTAGCTGCGTTATTGACATATTATCTATATCAACAACCCCATTCATTATGGATTTGGACCATTGTCCTTTCGTTGAGCATAGCTTCAATTTTCGTTGTGACAGTGTTGTGTTTTGAGGAAGCTTCGGTTAAGTGGGAAAATCTGTGTAAGCGGGTAAGAGATTACAAACAAACTGTCACACACCTCAATGAGAAAATCCATGCAGAGAGGAAATTGTTACTGACTGATCAAGAAGGGCTGAGTAAGCAAATTGAGAAGTTACAGCACGATATTTCTTTAACAGAAGGGAAGATGGCTTCTGATGAGCTATTGGGTAAACTTGCCCACGAAGAGTTGGCTGCAGCCTATCTTCATCAGGAAAAAATACTTCAAGAATTATTTCAAGCTAGAAAAGAAACCGTTTCGTTGTCTGCATCTCTAGAGCAGTTGCAGGAATGTATGCCTAAAGAAGGCTCAAATGATAAGGATGAGAGTTTAGTTGCAGAGATTGAACAACTGCGATTCATGCTTCAAGATGTTGAAGCTAAAGAGAGAATTGCCAACGAGAAAGCTCAACAGCTTCTTAATGAGTTAGAGGTTGTTCAAAAAACGCGTCAAAAGTTAGCTGATTCTGAAGAGAAAATTAAAGCTATCAACGACTCACATCAATTGATCGTTGAAGAATACACTGTTTATATTGATAAAATCGCTGAGGAGCAACGTCGGCAGGAAACAGCATTGGTGGCTGCGGGAGAGCGTGCTCAAAAGGAACAACAAGAGCATCAAGAATCTTTGAAAAAGTTTGCAGACGAACAACGTCGATTAGAAGCCGCGCTGGAAGCTGCAGGGGAACGAACTCAACATGAACAGCGCCATCGAGAAGAGTCTGAGAAGAGATTTTCTGATGAACGTCATGAAATGCAGGTGGCTCTGGCTCAGTTAAAAGTCGAAAATGAGCAGTTGCAAGCAGCTCCGAAAGAGAGCGTGGATGTGAAAGAAATGCGCCGCTTGGATGGACTGTACCGTCAATTAAGGGAACAGTTTGTTGAAAAAACAGAGGTTTTGGCTGCTACACGACGTGAGCTTTTTTCAGCTCAGGAAAGATTGGCAGCTCTTCAGAAAGACGTTGAAGAGTCTAGAGTCAACGAGGCGAAAGATGTGGACATTTCCTTACAGCAGCTTTTGGCTGAGGCTGAAAGCGAGCTCCAAAATACTGAAGCGGAACATGCTGCTGAGGTAGCTCGTCTCCACGAAGTGATTGATTCTTTAATGGCTTATGAGCAACGTGCTTAGAATTGTGAGCTGAGCAACACTCTCTCAAATGAAACATCGATTAACAGCAGAAAAATTCCTGTCTTTAACCGTTACATTAATTTTCTTGACGACCGAATTTATGTTTCGTTTGAATTGGGGGCATCTTCAAGGTATTCAATGTTTTTAATGCTCTCGCTTAATTATGGTAGCCCTCTTTTCGTATGGAAAAGCCCTTTCAATTCGAGTAATTCAATATTATACTGAAGTTTATGACAATGACGAGATCTATGTTCATGCCATGGAATTAGAAAAAAAAGGAAAAAAACTCATCTTGACTTCATGATCACCAATCTTACTTCATATTTATCAAGAAATGAGTCGAATACATCGCCTGATAAAGAAGGACGAGATTTGTGCGATCAATTTCAAAAGGAGTTAGCTAAATTTTTTCGAGAACTGGACGTTCAAATTGAAAAGGAACTACCGTATCTTGCAGAAGGTAACCCATAAATCTCTATTAAACGTTATGGGGCAAATGATCGGTGTCAGGCCTGCAGAACTGCAAAACGTAAAGCAAGATTTTGCAAATTTACAAATCAGTATCAACAATTTGAAGATATGCAGGCCTGAACCCGATAATGACCAGATCACTGTCAATCTTATTTTTTTAAATTCACGAAAACCTCGTATTGCAGAGTTCATCCCCAAATGTAACTGAGGTACCCAAATGATATTTTTGGGTGCCGATGTTACAAATGGACTAAATCAGGCTTCAAATAAGAGTTCGTACGATTTGTTCGAAATTGAGTTTGCTAAGCCTGCCAGAGGGGTCTTGAGCTTCTAATTTCGTCCAATCGTTCGGCGTGACGTTCTCTAACCATCCCCGTAGATTTTTCTGAAAAGTTTTAAACCATTTTAGATGCTGTTTTGCGAGGGTTTTGAATTCATCTAGCGCATGATCCGAAAAGGCCCCCAATTGAGAGGCTACATACCAAATGCCATAAAGATCCTTAAGTTTCTTGAGAGAACTTTTACGTTTCGTAAAAGTTAAGCCTTTATGGAATACCCAAGCACCTGGTGTCACCACATTTCCGGAAACTTTTGAATAAGTCTGAAACTTTAATGTTGTCTCTAAGCTTAACGTTAAGTAGCTGAGTGGTTGTGCTACAACACCTGCTATAACGACATTTTTATCTTTGTTGTTTCTGACAGAGTCATCAGTCAAAAATTCAATTTCAACCTCAGCACCTGCAATGTACTTCACATAGGCTTCTGTGGCAGGATCATCTAAATCTTTAAAAACATGATTGAAACCAGCTTCTCGGAGGTAGCTTTGAATGTTCTTTTTCGATACCTCCGGGATTTTCCTTGGAATAAGAGAATCGATATCTCTTGTTCCCACTGGAAGGTTTTTCAGAGTTGGGTCACTTAAATAAAGTTTATAGATAAAAAGAGCAAAACCGCCTCCAATGACGACAAAATCTCGCCAAGGACCAATCGATTCTAAAAACTCTGAAATGATTTTGTCTTCTTGATTAGATGTCATGACGATTTACTGCTTCTATAAATACGCTTAAGCTCTGGAAGTCGTTCTGCCATAAATTCTGCTTGTTCTTGCCCACGTAAAGGAAAGTGATATAAATCCAAAAAAGTCAAAATAGAAGGAGAGATATTGATGTTTAGATCTAAGTCAGAAGTATTTCTAAGCAAGCTTTTGTAGTAAGGCTCTATAAGCAAAACTTCATAGCCTCTTTCTTGAGGTTCTAATAGTAGCTTTTTCTCAAGTTGTGGTCTAACCAAAGGATCAAGCAAATACAGTTCTAGAGTGTTTAAATTGGTGTTTTTATATCCATGTGCTTCAACAGCAGAATGAAGAGCCAGCGCTACCTTACTGCTCAAATTGGACTTTTTGATTGCCTCTAAAAGCTCTGCTTTATCTTGGAATCCTGAACGATAGGTTCTCAATTTGCATTTTTTTATGATGCTGTAATGTTCTATCCAGCTTTCAAGAAGGCGTTTGGGATCTTTCAAGAAAAACTTTTTGGCGGTCCTTACTCCTTCGACTAGCAAAATTCCTTTTAAAACTAAAGCCCCAAAGACACGTTGTACTAATCCAAGACTCACGCCAGTCTCCTTGGTCACATTTCTTAAAGACAAATCTTCATTTTTGATCCCCTCTCGTAAAAGCCAATCTAGGATGAGAGCTGATTTGTCTGAATAAATGTTCCCCTCTACAGGCTTTTCATTCGTACCTATCAAAAACCGACCTTTCATGAACACCTCCATCTGTTCATTAAAATACACTGTTCAATAAATATTGAACAGGATAAAATATAGAACAAAAATGAAGGTGTCATTAACCTAAGCTAGGAGCAGAACATGAGCAAATCTGTTGAAAATCTACTAAAAGCGCAACAATTCGCTATGAGCATTCGTCCTAAGGTAGGCGGTTTTCCTTATCTGGCTGAAGCTTTAAGAAAAGCTGGAATCACTCGGAATATTTGGAACCTTCCTTCGTGTCAAAGTATTTATCAGACTGAACATGGTTCTGTTGTAAGTCAAGGTACGTCTCTTGTTAACACGACTGTTGATATCCCTCCATTTGATCGCGCAGCTCTTATAAAAGTCTTAAGGATCGATCAAGCAGGACAAAGCACTTTCCCTGAATTCTTAAAAGCTTCTTGGAAGGCGGGTGTCGTGAATTATATTGTAGACTTTGAAAAGAGAGTCGTTACCTACTATAGTGTTTTGGGTGAATCTTATGCTGAAAACTACCCTGCTGTAGAGATTGAATAGAGGTTAAAATGAAAAAATGGTTCATTTCAGACACTCATTTTTCCCATACCAATATCATTAGGTATACAGGCAGGCCATTTGAAACTGTAGAAGAAATGAATCGTTGTCTTATCAAGAATTGGAATGATTGCGTCGATGCCAACGATCAAGTTTTCTTTCTTGGTGATTTTGGACTTGGTGACGTCGATCATCTGCATTCCATTTGCTCTCAACTTAAAGGCCATAAGATCTGTATCCGTGGAAATCATGATCGCAAGCAAGCCATATGATGAGGGTTGGCTTCAGTACTGTTTAGAATCAGCCTTCCTGAAAATCGGCCAGCATACAGTTGAACTCATTCACATTCCTTCAAATGAAGCTCCTTCTCATTTTCAATTACACGGACATGTTCATGAAAAAAGACCAAGCAAAATCATATCTAATCAACTCAATCTATGTGTCGAGGTTTGGGACTATATGCCTGTCGCTGAAAAAACCATTCTTAGTCTTTTAGATAAAGCCTCCAAACAGCAGCTTTTGGCTGAGGCTGAAAGCGAGCTCCAAAATACTGAAGAGAAACATGCTACTGAGGTAGCTCGTCTCCACGAAGTGATTGATAATGGCTTAGAGCAACGTACTTAGGATTGTGCTACAAAGAACGTATTCAAAAGTTGGCGTTTTTAACGCTTCCATGTAGTCAGTATTTCATGACCTTTATCTGTGATAAGAATAGTGTGTTCCCACTGAGCGCTTGCTCTGCCATCTTCGGTACGTGCTGTCCACTGATCTTTTTTGCTGACAATCGCTTCAGGGACACCTGCATTGATCATTGGCTCAATTGTGAATGTCATTCCTGGAACAAGTAAGATATGGTTAGAATTCCGATTGTGCGCAACCTGCGGGCCTTCATGGAATTCAATGCCGATGCCATGTCCAACGAACTGGTACACAACAGAGCAACCTCGTGCTGTGGCGTGAGATTCGATGGCATCTCCGATGGCGGAGACGGGAATACCTGGTTTTAGTATTTCAATGGATTTCATTAAACATTCGTATGAGACATCGACAACAAGCTGCCGTTCCGGTGTTGTAGATCCGATCACAACCATCCGACTGCAGTCGCCGTAGTACCCATCTAATATGCATGAGAGATCGATATTGACGATATCCCCGTTTCTCAATTTTGTGTTGTCAGGGATTCCATGGCAAACGACTTCGTTGATCGATGTGCAAATGCTTTTTGAAAACGGGGGATATCCGTAATTGAGTGGAGCTGGGATAGCGCCGGCTTCGATGTGGAGTTTGTGGGCGTAGTCGTTAAGTTCTAGGGTTGTGACGCCCTCTTTTGCCATGGCGCATGTTTTATCTAAGATTTCAGAGGTTAGTCTGCAGGCGCGACGGATCCCTCTAATTTCTTCTTCTGTTTTTAATATAATGTGGTATTTGCGGAAATATTGAGATTTAAGGTCCTCTGGTGAAGACGATTTTGCTGTTCCTTTGTTAGGGAAATGGCAATTTTTCCACTTTTTTCCGCTGTCGCACCAGCACTGGTCATTTCTGTTAATCATAGTGCTGTTAAGTATAGTAAAACGATCGATTATTTGGAAGAGTTACGTTTGGTGTATACTGCTCATAGCTCAAAATGAGAATTTTGGCTGCTTCAAAGCCCCGGGATTCGACGATCGTAAAGCTAGCTGTATTGAATTAATACAGCGCGCTTTACGATCGATCGAATCGCGGGGATTTTCATGCAGCTAAAAATGTCAACTTTTGAATTAAGTTCGGTATAATTGCCTTTTTTGATATAGTGGTTCCTAAAAAATATGAGACCTCACGATTTAGTCCCCCCTTTTTCTAGGGCAGAACAACGCATTGCTATTAGTGATCGGGTTTGGTATATTCCGACACGCAACGACACGCCCCTTGACGGTTTTACGTTTTCCGGTTGGAATCACCCCGATTTATTTGGAAATGACAATCCTGTCGTTGTCGAATATTGCAGTGGAAATGGAGATTGGATTGCCGGAAAAGCGTTGGAAAATCCATCGCTTAATTGGGTTGCTGTCGAAAAGAAATTTGACAGAGTTAGGAAAATTTGGGCCAAGATAAAGAATCTTCAGCTCAAAAACCTTATTGTTATTTGTGGTGAGGCGTACCGGACGACGTCACTTTTTTTTGCTGATGAGTCGATTTTCGATGTTTATATCAATTTTCCCGATCCCTGGCCTAAATATAGACACACTAAGAATCGAATAATTTCGGATCCGTTTTCTAAGGAGTTGTGGCGTATTTTGAAGAAGGAATCGGCTTTGACTTTTGTGACGGATGATCCTTCATTTTCTACGTGGGGGATAAGCGTAATTCAAGGACATGGCGGTTTTGTATCGCTTTATCCCGAACCGTTCTTCACTACCGATGAGGGAGGGTATGGCGATTCCTATTTCGAGCGCCTTTGGCGAGCAAAAGGCAAAATAATCCGTTATCACCGATTTATAAAAAAAGTATGACAAATCGATTAAATCTTTCACATTCTCACGACCACTGTGAAACAGAGGAAAATGATGAAGAGCTTTTCGTTGAGAAGTCTGCGTTGGTATTTGATTCTGCATACATCGGAGAAGAGATTCCATCAGGTTTTGATGCCGTGCGGATACCCATTGACGGCACAGCCTCGGCAGATCTATGTTGGAAAGAGGCTACAGAATTTGCTCTTAGAAGCCGTTCTGATCTTCGTATTTTCTGGGATTTGGATTTAGGGTTATTTAATCGTTTGAAACGACCATTAAGCGATCAAACCCAATTTCAAACTTTATGTTTGTCGTTGGAATATTTTAGAGATACATTGTGGAAGACGTTTCGCGACCGGACCGTTGGGCTTTGTCTTTATCGAGGCAATGTTGACTTTAGTCAGGATTATCCTTGGGATGAGGAACAAATAGTCAATCTTCAAGATTGGGTACGAGATGTCATAGGAGATATTGGTTTTTTTTCAGATTCCGGGGTAGGGAAATGGGATGAAATCACACCTGCTCTGTTGCGTCGTTCCTCCTCTGGAAATGAGCTGCTTAGGCTTTTTTGCCGGGATGCCGGCGGGGAATACCTCAATCTTCTTGCTACACAAATGCCAGACCCGCTGCCTTTATTTGTTCTTTTCGATGCGACTTCAAATGATCCTTATGGCATGGCTCAACTGATTTCCAAAGAAAGGTATCCGCGGATTCATGTGGGAGTTAAAGAAAATGTATGTGGTCCCGGTCAATTGTTAGGTGGAGAGTTCGGTTGGGAGGGGGCTCCGTTGAATCTTGGGATGATCGGCCGGGTGCCGGTCAAAGGGGTCAAACAAGAGCGTGCGCGCCTGGCTTTATGTCTACCAAAATTGACTGCACGCCATCCGGATCAGCATAAAAAATTAGCAAACACTTTGCGGTCATTGTATCAAGAGGGAACACCTTTTCGCGTTATTCCGGAAGCTCTACTTTCTTCTGAGTGGGATGAGTTAGATGAGTTGATCATCGATCCACAACACATCGATAAGCAACTTAGCCGTAAACTTGAAGGATTTCGTGCTGCTGGTGGAGTTACAAGAAATGCTGTCTGAGTGTTTGTTGAATCAATAAGACATGCCGGAAAAATTAAACAAAAAATTGTCAGACATATTGGGATTTCAAGGGATGATCATGAACCAATGAACTTTTGAAGCTGGCGAACCATATCAACAGGTTTCTCAAACATCTCTTTTGTTTATTTCATCCCATTTGTTAATTACTATGTCGTATACTCTTTGCTTTTTAAGTGAACAGGTAGCAGCAACCTCCTTAGCATTCTTGTTCTCTTCATTTTTGGTTTCTTTGTCAGCCCCTTTCGTAAGCATTAGCAATATAGCATCTGGATTTCCACACTTCACAGCCTCATGTAGTAATTTTGTTTTTTTATCTAATGATTTTCCTATGTCTACTTTACTTAATTCAACATCTATTTTTTCTGAGATTTCATTCAAATATTCTTCGTTTTTAATATGATTAAAAAATGCAACGATTGTCTCCATTGTGATAGGTAGTTCTTTTAGTAGCCAATTTACAGTTAGTGTATCGTATTTACTTTCATTTATTCCTTTATCTAAAAAATGTATAACAAGCTTACCTTGTAAATCTTTTTTCAGATTGCAAATTAGATTAATGGCTGTTTTGTTTTTACAAGAAAGAGCGCTATCCAGCAAATCGTAGATTTGTTCGTCATTGAAGTTTTCAAATTTTTGTAAAATTCCTGATAAAATTTCCCTATTTTCAGTGTTGGCAAATGCTGTTTTAATGAAGGCAACATCAACTTTATACTCATTTTTTTCTAGAAGCTTTTCCAAATCTAGTAAATTTTCGAAGAATTTGGGAATATGAGCGCGGCTAAATACTGCAGCTTTATGTGGGGGGAGGGGTGAAAGCTCTTCGTCGCTCGGTATTGCCCTTCCAGCTTGTTGTTTTGTTAAAAATTTTTGTGAGGCCGCGACGGATAATTCCATTGGAGTCAATCCTTCCTCTGACGATATCCATGTATGTGTTTCTTTGAAACCCAAAGACTTGTAAAAAGCGACAGCCTCTTGGGAAGATTCAAGTGCCACGTTTCCTTTATACCCTTTATTAAGACTTTCTTGAATTGCACTTTCTATCAATGCTGTTCCCGCCCCTTTAACAGTCTTTTTACTATTTAGTGGAGACAGCCTTAAATTCCAGGGTGCTGTAGCGATATAATCAACACGTAAAGGAATTGGAATATCTTTCCCTTTTTCGTTTTTTCTTGTTTCACCTACTTTGAAAAGAGCTACAGATTGCATATTATGACGTGAATCCACGATTATTTTTAAGGTAGTATTTTTCATGATTTCTGCCGATTTCTGAAAATCTTCTAATTTTTGTCGAATCAGTCGAATGATCTGCAAACTTTGACCCACCTTTCGAACTTGCGCATGTTTTTCACCGATATTATCCCAGTTTTTAAGGTGATCGGCCACAACGCTAAGAGAATCACCGGTTTTGGGATCAACTGTTATTTCGGAGAGCTTCTTAGCTTTGGGGTTTTGAGTTTGCCACACAACTGCTCTTTCAATCCTTCTCTCAAAGTTGTTTGTTCTTTTTTGAAATGCAAATTTCCGAAATGCATTCTGTATTTTCAGAGCACACTGATCTCTATGTTTAATAATTTCTTCTGCTAAACGGATAGTTTCATTTACAGATTTTATTGTAGTTTCTGATCTTAATATTTTGTTGCTAACAAATTTTAATTTTATTAATGTTTCAACAAAGTTTTTCATTTGTTCATTTTTTTCATCTTTCACTAATGCTGGTCTTATCGCTTTATCTTTCAACTGTAAAGAAATTTCGGAGCATGCTTGAGATATTACGCTTTCTAATAGCTTGCTATTACCACTCCAAAGAAGCTGTATTCGGTTAAGGATTGAAAGATCGTTTTTTTTTATGAGTTTGATGGAATATGGATTGTCAGGACCCTCAATTGCTATTTTTTTGACAACAATCCTATCACCAGCCTCTTTTGATTGAAGAGAAGTAATTAAATTTTGAGTCTGAATAGAAGGATTTAAAGGAGTCATAATTTATCTTTATTTTTTTTAAAGACATTATAAAATATACGCTTCTAAATATATAATTATATAAATAATATATATATAAAACAATGTTTTAATCAGCAACTAGGAGCGGCTTATAGTTTTTAGGTACACTCCCTAGTCTTTTCAGAAAAATCTGTGTGTTTTCTTCGACGAAAAAGTGGCAAAAGCGGTCCTAGTCAATTGTTAGGTGGAGAGTTTGGTGGGGAAGGGGCACCGTTGAATCTAGGCATGATAGGCCGGGTGCCGGTCAAAGGAAGCAAACAAGAGCGTGCGCGCCTCGCTTTATGTCTACCAAAATTGAATGCACGCCATCCGGATCAGCATAAAAAATTAGCAAACACTCTGCAGTCATTGCATCAAGAGGGAACACCTTTTCGCGTTATTCCGGAAGCACTACTTTCTTCTGAGTGGGATGAGTTGGATGAAGTGATCATCGATCCTCAACACATCGATAAGCAGCTTAGGCGCAAGTTAGAGGGATTTCGTGCTGCCGGTGGAGTCACAAGAAACGCCAACTTTTGAGTCACATTCGGTATATACTGCTCATAACTGAAAGTGAGAATAAATCTAGTGATAAATTTCC
>JBAWZJ010000005.1:0-18577 GCA_037143085.1 Parachlamydiaceae bacterium
GGCGTTTCAAGAGCTACAGAAATTATTTGAAAAAATAGCTAGTGCGTAAGGTGAGCTCCTAAATCACATATGAATTTAAGCGAACTTTTCAAGTTGTCTGATGAACGGCGAAGGTAAAATCTCCGATTTTACTGAAGAGTTTACCAGAGTAAATTGGCAAGTGCAGTCAAATTCATGCGTGATTTAGGAGGCAAGTCGGGTTTGAAATTCAGTAAGTCGCATTCCCTTTCCCGTTGCTTTTTTTCCGTTTCTTCTTTATGAAACGAAGCATGCACACAACAACAGTAGAGCACGAGCGGCTCAATCAGCACCACAAGAGAAAAGGAAATTGGAGGCTTTGGGGCCCTTATTTAAGCGACCGGGCCTGGGGTACTGTTAGGGAAGACTACAGCGTTGAAGGAGAAGATCCTTGGGGGTTCTTTCCGCACGATCACGCACGCAGCCGCACCTACCGATGGAATGAAGATGGCTTGGGTGGTATTTCAGATCGAAATCAATACCTCTGCTTCGCTTACTCCTTTTGGAACGGCCAAGACCCAATCTTAAAAGAGCGATATTTTGGTTTGTCTAATCCTGAGGGAAACCATGGCGAAGATGTCAAAGAATACTACTTTCATCTAGATAATACCCCCACTCACAGTTACATGAAGATGTTGTACAAATATCCTCAAGCAGAATTTCCCTACAGCCTGTTAGTTCAAGAAAACAAAAAACGAAATCTTAATGACCCGGAATATGAACTGCTTGACACTGGAATTTTTAAGGACCAGCGCTATTTCGATATTTTCATTGAGTATGCCAAAGCTGCTGAAGATGATATTCTAATTAAACTCGAAATACACAACAGAGGAGACCTTCCCGCGTTTCTTGCAGTGCTACCAACATTATGGTTCCGCAACACATGGAGCTGGGGGTACCCTGCCGGCCCAATGAATGATGTTTCTAGATTGCCCTTGATTTCGAAAACCGAGTTAGGATTGGAAGCTGACCACCCGGCAACAGGAAAATATACTCTCTATGCTGAAGACGCTAAAGAAATGCTATTCACAAACAATGAAACAAATAGAGAACGTATTTTTAACCTTAAAAATACTACCCCTTATGTGAAAGATGCATTCCATAGATTCTTGATCCAGGGAGAAAAGGAGGCGCTCAATCCAAATCAAGCTGGATCTAAAGCAGCATTTCTCTATGAAAAAATACTAAAGCCAAAAGAAGTGTGGACTCTAAGGTTACGCTTATCCAAAAATCAGGCAACCTCACCTCCCGTTTCTATGTTCAATGACTTTGACTTTATCTTCAAAAAACGTAAAGAAGAAGCTGACGCTTTTTATATTTCCTTACAAAATCCAAAAACATCACCTAAAGAAAATCTTCTCCAAAGGGAAGCTTTGGCCGGTATGCTTTGGACAAAGCAACTTTATTACTACGACGTTGAACAATGGCGGTATGGGGATCCTGTGTTCCCTACTCGTAGGGAAAAGCCTGCCGCGAGAAATGCTGAATGGGACACTCTTGTCAACTTCGATATCATCTCCATGCCGGATAAGTGGGAGTATCCTTGGTATGCTAGTTGGGATTTAGCTTTCCATTGTGTCTCTCTGGTGCTGGTCGATCCAGACTTCGCAAAAAGACAACTTACTCTAATTGCAAGGGAATGGTACATGCACCCCAATGGACAAATTCCGGCCTACGAATGGAATTTTAGCAACTCTAATCCTCCTGTAATGGCCTGGGCTGCATGGCGCGTTTATAAAATCGACGCACATATGAACGGAGAATTGGATCAAGAATTTTTAAGCGGTATCTTCCACAAACTGCTCATCAATTTTACTTGGTGGATTAACAGAAAAGACTTATCGGGCCACAACATCTTCGAAGGAGGTTTTCTTGGGCTTGATAATATTTCATTATTCGACAGGAATGAACCGCTTCCCTCAGGAGGGAGCATTTACCAGTCGGATGCTACTGCATGGATGGCATTTTATTGCATTGTAATGATGAAAATCGCTGTAGAGCTCGGCAGAGACCGCCCTGTCTATGAAAACTTGGCTACCAAATTTTTCGAACACTTTTTACGCATTGGCGCCGCAATGATTAATTGCGGCGGCAAGGGATATTCGCTTTGGGATCCCGAAGATGGATTCTTCTATGATGTTGTGTCGCTGTCAGATGGATCCATCACTCACTTGAAAGTCCGTTCAATGGTAGGTCTGCTTCCTCTTCTTGCTGTAGAAACAGCAAGCCAGGCTTTTTTCGATGCAAACCCTCTATTTGCCACACGCACAGATTGGTTTCTAAAAAAACATCCAAACTTTAAAAACAATATAGCCTCGTTGGAAAGCAATGGAGATCATCGTCTATTAGCTATTTTATCCAAGGATAGATTAATCAGTATTTTACGCTATATGCTCGATGAAAACGAATTTCTTTCAGAATACGGAATCCGCTCGCTCTCAAAATATCATGAAGAACACCCCTATTCATTGATTATCGATGGCAAAGAACACACAATTGGATACGAACCTAATGTAGCTCGAAGTCATCTCTTTGGAGGCAACTCCAATTGGCGAGGACCGGTGTGGATGCCACTAAATTTTCTCATTATTGAATCACTGCAAAAGTTTTATTATTTTTATCAAGACACCCTTAAAGTGGAATGTCCTACTGGATCGGGATGTTGGATGACCCTTTGGGAGGTATCAACGGAACTATCTCGCCGTCTCATCAAACTGTTCCTTGCAAATGATGATGGGCAAGTCCCCTCTTTTGGGGAAGAGGAAGTTTTCCGAAGGGATCCAAACTGGCAAAACATGCCCTTATTTTATGAATTCTTCGATGGAGATACGGGTGCAGGCCTTGGCGCCAGCCTCCAGACAGGCTGGACAGGACTTATAGCAAAACTCATTCAACAGTCGGGAAGACCTGACAAGCGGACTTGGAGGGAAGACACTAAAGACTTTAAAATAAAAGAAAGGTCTAATAAACCTAGAACTTAGGCTTATTCTTCATAATGATCGCCATAGCCTCTTGCATAGACTTCATCCCCACATCCATCTGTTTTTGAAGATCTTTAAGATGACCTTCAATCAACTCTTGGGTTTGCGGATTTTTCCATAAATCCTCTTTAACTGCAGCATTATCAGCTGCCAATTGACTTGTCATAACAGCCTCTAGCATCTTCAAACGCTCCATCTCTTCTTTCAAAACCTGTAACTGCTCGTTTAAATTATCATCTAAAGATGGTTGATTGATATTGACATCCGGATTTTTAGCTTTCTCTTCCAAAAAAGTAGGGATTACATTGGCTATATTTTTTACATTCTCATCCAACGACTCTGTCAATTTTCTGGAATGAAAATTAACATTATCAAAAAAATCTCCGTCAAACTCACCCTCATCTATTATGAGATCTCCATTAGAATCCCATCGCTTTTCTTCTAAAGAGATTCCTTTATCATCATAGATTATTTCTTTTGCTATCAAGCCATTTGAATGCCAACTGCGAGTGACTCCTACGGGAGTCCCTAAACAATAATTACACTCTATTCGTAATACACCTTCTTCATCCCACATCTGCTCCAAGCCATCCCTTTCTCCCATGACAAACCCTAAAAGACGAAATGGTTTACCATTTGGGTGGTTCAAAAGAACTCTTCCGTCCAACTTTCCATTCCGATATGGAATTACAGATTTTATCGATCCATTCGGGTAAAGATAATTTTGCTCTCCAGCTCTTACACCTTTTTCAAATAGTTGGCGAGAATGTATCTGCCCATTAGCATAGTAGGTATTTGTTACTCCTTCACGCTTCCCATCAATAAACATTCCCTTAACGATAAGGGTCCCCTTCTTAGAATAAAATATTGATGGACCATGCAATAAATTTGCCTTGTAGCATTGACGCGACTTCAACTTTCCATCTTCGTAAAATGTCGATTCGCTTTCCAACGAATCGGTCATCTCTTCAATAGAATCAGCAACGATATTTGCTGTGAAAAAGTCCTCAGATTGTCTTTGTGGAATAGCATTCAAAATTTGCTGAATCAGCCATGCATTGGCTTGCGCTGTGAGACTAAATAGACGATAATAATCTCCCTTCAAAACCGAATGGCGCAAACGCCACTCTTTTTCTTCAATTTTCTCCTGAGCTAACTTCAGCTGCTTCAAAGGTAATATAGAACTTGCTTTGTGAGCGGAATCAAAAACCTCCAAAATGGCTCCATAAGCATCTTCTTGGCGAAGTTTCTCCAAGCTTTTCTCTATTTCCTTTTCATATGAAGGCTCTTCTTCCGCTCGCAAAGCTTCTTTTCCATATAAACCCACTATAGCTTGTAGCTTAACATTACATCGTTCCAAACTTTCTTGTAATATCTTCAGCACCGACCTAACTTTTGGCTCGGTTACCCCATCAGGAAGATGACTATTTTGAATCTCTCCATCAATAAGGGTCGTTAAATCACGCTGTTTTGTAAGATACGTTGATGCAACATCTTTAAGAGCCATATTGTCGATTGAAAGAAACCCTATGCCCCCTTCTGTCGCATTAATGAATTTAGTACCCGGAAACCTTTCCAAGCATTGGGTGTACCAAGAGGATTCAGCTAACCACTTCCATAATGTATTCACCGGTTGCCCGTATATATTATTCTTTGTTACAATCTGTTCTTGAAAATTTCGCGTCTTAAAATCGTCCTTTCGATTATGTATTGGATGGCTGAGAATACGCTCTGCATATGATGTACCGTCGACACCATACGCCAAATCTATTCCCACACAAATGATTGGATCACACCCTAATGCATGGGCTAAAGAAACGCTGAAATTCAAAACATTAAATCCCTCGATGACTTCGGCATTATCTTGAAAAGAAGCGGAATCTATCTTTAAATGATCCTCTAACCATTTCGTAACAACATAACCTCCGCTTCCTCTAACATATAATTTGTCCCCATGCACAACTTTTAGCGCCTCTGAGAGCATTCTTACCCGATAAAAAAAGGGAAGTTCGTACGCCTCATTCATAATCAAACGGGTAAATTGAGGAGGATTGGGATCTATCCCAACACCAAAGTGAGGCATAATGTTTTTTGCATTAAGCGCGTTTAAAGCAGTCTCTCCGGCAAATATTAAGGCACGCTCTGTCAGATTCTTAAGCAAGTCTATATTTTTGTCCAGCGAGGGCCCCGCTCCGCAAATAATCGCTGGAACACCTTTGAACTTACCAAAAAGTCCGTTGCCTAAATAAGAGCGAGGAAGGTCTAAATAATTTAGAAAACAATTTCTAAAAAAAGCCCCCCCATGAGCTTGCAACTCAACCAACCACTGACGGTTCATCGAAAAGAAAAAGGAAAGCTTTGATGAAAGCAACTGATATTCTTTTGGATATTTTTTTATCCAACTCTCCAGAGCAGTGAGAACATATTTTTTATCTAAGAAACAAAGAACAAGCTCATTAAAAACGACCGGTTGAGCATCTTCGTTTTCCAAAAAGTAAAGAAAAGCCTGCCCATCGTTAAAAAAGTCAGTGCATCGGTTCGTTTTGAGAAAACAATCAACAACTTCCGGATCTTCTTCTAGAAAAACAATAAAATGATTTTTATTTGCTCGCAACCACTCACGGGCGGCTTCATAACAGTACCCAAGACCGATTCCATAAACATAAACAACTTCAATATCATCAAGATTCAGTTTCTCAAACCACTCCTTAGCCTCAGCTACAGGATCTTTTTGAGAATGAATATATGATTCTTTACCGTCGATCACATACTTAATATTAGGAACTCCGGGATCCGCAAGACACAAAAAAAGTGAACGCTTATCTCGGCTTGATAATTCCTTCGCTAGCTTATCTTCAATACCTGGACAAACAGCGGCCCACCGTTCTATGTTTTTGCTAAACACCCCTTCTTGATCTATAGAGGCTTCCACTTTTCATCACCGCCAAAACGTTTAAATTTACTGCGTCGCTTTTTTGATTTTTCTTTATCAGTGAGATTTCTTGTCTCTACTGCCGGCGGACCACTGGCAATCATTTGTTCTGCTAAAGGAACAAGCTTTGCCATTTCCTCGATTTTTTCTTTCAACGTCTGAGCATCTTTTTTTACAGCATTTCCTTGATCCATAAGCCTTTTAGCGGCCGGAGGCATATCCTTAGAGGCGCCGCTTAGGCGCAACTGCAACTCTTCCTTAGAAACACCCGAAAGAGACACAATAAGATCGCTCAAACGGTTAAACGAATCAACCGCTTGAGTTAGTTTTTTTAACTTTTTTTCAGTTTTTTCAGGTGCCTTCACCTCACTAAAAGGCTTGTCTATGTTTGCCTTAACAAAATTTAAAAGCTTGGTAAACTCATCAAACAACACTTCAAACGGATTCTTTTCCTGCATAAACACTCCTATCTAAGATATAGAAAAAGCAAATACAACTCGCTCTCTTCATTGTAAAACATTTTTTAAATAAAGACAAAATTTGTTATTCTTTGTTCATTAGACCTCTTGCATAATTCCGGGTTCGTCGCTTTTCGGGGATTCTACCGAACGTGATTCAAATTGCAGGGGCTATAATATTCCCCTTGTAATTTGAATCGAAAAAGACTTAAAAGAACCAAAAATCGACAGAACCTGAATTATGCAAAAGGTCTATTATGCGAAGTTACTATGCTCACCTCACAACAACAGAACCTGCCGCTCCTGCTAACTCTATTATTCCCCGCCCTGTAATGCGAACATCCGCTATTTTTCCTGTTATTCAACAAGCAGCTATATCTTCTCGGATTCTTTTCATGGGATACTGGATCCTCAAGCGAAATATTCATGAAATTACAACGATTGTTACATTAAGAACTGTTCAGGGAAAAATCATTGCGCGCACTTCTTTTTCGATTCAGGAAGCCAAAACATTCCGGATTGAATTGGCAGACCAACTCGAACTTGCCGGTTTAAACCGAAATAGTGATTTTTTAGGTAGTTTAGAAGTAGAGTTCTTTTCCACACAAAATTTCTTATTTCCCTATCCTGCAGCAGTCATCAATTATTATGGCCCTCAATTTAGCACTGTTGTCCACACCGCCCAACGCATTTACAATGATTTCGAGGACATGATAAAAAATACCCAAACAACAGTGCCCGAGTCTGGATTCAATATTTATGTTGATAGCGATAAGGAACCCTTCATAAGCCTTATCAATGGGTGTGTTAAAACACCAAAACGCACAATGCGCATGTTTTTTATTAACCACGCTGGTCAATCAATGGAATATTCTCACCCATTGGGTGAAATGAATCCTTATGAAACAACATGGATCTACCCGGCTCGGCATTGTAATTTGAAGAAATTTCTCAATGGCATGCCTGGAACAGCAAAAGTTTCTTTCGAAGTCAATTGGATCTTCCCTCGACTTGTTGTCGGCAATATCCAAAACAAACTTCCAGCGTTGACGATCACTCACTCTTACTATGACTGTAGCGAAGCTACTGCCGATTCCGATTACTGGCGTGCTGAAGAAGTTGGCTGGCACGCAGCCGCGCTCATGTTGCCAGGAGCCGTCTCTCATCACCACTTTACAAACATCTACTTCTACCCTATCTATTCGCCATCTAAATTTTCTGTTGATATTGAAATTTACTCCGATCGCGGAGCTCTCCTCGGCTCGAAAAAAGAAGTCGCTTTAATAGGTAAAGCCGAATTGAAAATCCACTGTATTGACCTAAAAGCGATTTGCGCAGAACTTGGAATAAACTTTACACATGATTGTGCACTCCGTCTCGTGATAAAAAATCAAAAAAAAGGAAAAATCCCTGCTCGGATCAAAATAGGATTCGATGTTGGCGCCGGTAATATCAACACCCCATGCAATATTTGCACAAACTTACAGCCGTTTAACCCCTCTTTGGAAAATAAACCAACCTCATTCCGTTGGTGTCCAGTGTTAGCAGACCAACCCAAAGCAACATTGTGGATAATGAACTCATCCCCCGCTATTAATTACAATAGATCAGCAAAGATCTCTCTCACATTTTTTCGAGAAAGCGATACAAAAGTTTTAACAAGAGAAATTGAGCTTCCCCCTCACGGTTTTTCTATTATCCGAATTCCTGAAGACAAAGAATTGAAGAGCTTCTTTCAAGGAAAAATAGGATGGATGACGGCGACAACGACAAATCCATACACAACAACTTACTATTTTGCCGAGAACCCATCGGGTGTTGTTGGAGGTGATCATGGGTTTTGAACCTGACCTGCGCCCCTAAGAGGCTGTCAGTAAATCGAGATTTTGATTAAAATCTCGATTTACTGACAGCCTCTTAGAAACGCAAGCCGGGTTTTAGCTTGTAGTAAATCCGGTGCTTCCGTCATTCTAGACTCCCTAGGAGAAGACTTATGACGATACCAAGCGTTCTTATTATTGGAGCAGGTCCTTCCGGTCTTGTCGCTGCAAAAGAAGCGAAACAATGCGGATTCAACCCTACAGTCTTAGAGAAAGATAATACCATTGGAGGGCTATGGAAACCTGATGGAAAGCCCTGGAAGGGGATGTTAATTAATAACTCCAGACACGCTTCTAGTTTTTCAGATCACGAGTGGCCTAAAGGAGCTCCCGATTTTCCAAGTAGAGATGATGTTTACGATTACCTTCAGTCGTACACCAAGACTTTTAATCTCATGGAATACATCCACATAAACTGTGCTGTCGAAAAAATCGAACAAACGAATAATAAATGGCTGGTTAAGTGGGTAAAAAAATCGGATGAAAAAGAACAGCGAGTATCTGCTATATTTGATTTTGTTATTGTTTCTAGCGGTTTTTTCTCAGAAGCGTTTATCCCTCAAATTACCGGAAGCGAAACTTTTACGGGATCAATTATCCACTCGAAGGATTACAAATCCTCAAATGAACCTTCAAGCCTTTTTGGTCGTATAAGAAGCTATCCAAGTAAAATTTATGCTCTCTTTCAAGATTATTTACTGCGAAAGCTACAGAATCAAAAGACCTCAAAATTAAACAAAATTTTTACTTGGATAGCTTCAAAAAGATTCATACAATCGGACCCCTCGTCGTTCAAAGGAAAAACTATTGTAGTTATCGGTAGCGCTTTTAGTGCCTGCGAAATTGCAGCAACTGTTGCCAAAGTAGCGAAAAAAGTATTTAACATATTCAGACGTCCAAATTGGATAACCTCTCGTTATTTGAAAGGGAAAGATGGAGAAGATAATGAGAGGTTCTTACCTTTTGATTGGACATGGAAAAGAAGTCTTGTCCAATCTACCATCTCTAACGAACCCTCTTTACCCACATTTGATCGGTATAAAAAAATCAACCAACGTTTACACTCGATGTGTAACATGCAAGAAAAAATTAACCCTGATTTAGCTGTTCCCGTTCCATCAAGCGATCCTCCTCTTACAAGTGTTTCTGACGCCTATCTTCCCTTGGTGAAAAAAGGAACCATTATCCCCAAAAAATGCGTTGTCACAAAAATAGATAAAGATTTTTTATTTCTCTCTGATGGCAATATCATCAAAGGAGTTGATAAGATAATTTTTTGTACCGGTTATCGAACAAGAATCCCATTCTTTAGTGAATCGATCCAAAAACAATTAGATTTCCACCCTGAAGACCCTCTCCAGCCACTCCCTTTATACAAAACTGTTTTTCACCCCGAATTTCAAAATTTAGCTTTTGTCGGAATGTCTCGATTTAATATTTTTTTTGGACCTATAGAATTACAAGCTAGATTGGCCACTATGACTTTCAGCGGCAAAATTCCTTATCCTTCAAAAACATTGATGGAAGAAGGAATTCACAAGGAAAAAAAAATCAGAGAAATGAATCCAAGACCCCAATTCGCTAACCTTGAATACATTAATTTTTGCGATGATCTAGCTAAAGGGATTGGCGCATTACCTGATTTAGGAACATTAAAAAAAGAGCGTCCCGATTTATATAAAAAACTGTGGAATGGACCTTTTACAACAGCTAGTTATCGATTAACCGGTTTTGGAGCGAATCCAACGATCGCGATGAAAAAAATCAACGAACTTTATCAAAACGTTGGAGAATCCCCCTTTCTGAACCCCGAATGCATCTATTCCTCTTTGCATTAACCACTTCATTCTTAAGTAATACAATAACATTGTACTTGCATGCATCACTCCCAAAACAAGCCAGAATAAGTCTGCAGGAATGTTAACCGTTTCTATAGCGGTATAGATGAGCAGAAATCCGTTAATCCAATTAAAAAATCCCATAAAGAATGAAAATTTAGTGTCCTTACAAGCCAATACATAGCTGATAGGGACAAATGCTAAAGAATAAAAAACAAAAGAGACCCAAACGCCAAAAAAAACATTGAGAATTATAGAGTCTTCCAAAAAAATCGTCGGAAATAACAATTCAAACATCTCTTTATAAAAAATCAAAGGGGTCGCCGACAACCCAATAATCAACAGAGTCAAAAGCCCCCCAGAACGAAAGGCTTGATTGATTTTAAAATATTCCTTGGCCCCTAAAATATTTGAAAAAACGGTAATTTCTGCCTGACAAAGAGCTTCTGCAAAAAAAGGAAGAAAGAGAAAAAGAGTTCCCCCTATCGACAAAATCAAAAGGTAGTCACCCCCTTTCGCACTCATCAAATGGGCAATGGAAGCCCAACACATAAAATTCAAAATCCGGTTAGCTGCACGCAATAACCCTGTGTGAATACAATTCCAAAACAACTTTAATTTAATCACCCAATCTCTTGTGTTATAGAGATTTGCATGTTTTTTGTTTAAAAACACCAGAAACAATAATAAACAAAATCCCGTTTGGGCCGTTAGAGTACTAAAAACCCCTCCCAACAAACCAAAGGCAGGCACCCAACTATCCCACCCGAAAATCAGTAAATACCCAAGAAAAAACTTAACCAATTGAGTTCCAATGGTAACAAATAACACAAATTTTGTTTTCCCTTGGCCTATATAAAAACAGGAAAGTGCAGCGCCTAAAGGGAAAAGAAAATTCATTCCAAGAAGAGCGGTATAATAAGGCCAGACAATATCATCTATAGCCGTTCCTCTAAAGTAGAATAGACCGTAAAGCATGCCAAAAGGGAATGTGATTAGACTTGAAAGAAAGGAAAACCAAATGAATTGCCAAATGCCAGGACCAATAGAACGCCATTCCTGGGCACCGCGCCATTGTCCCACAAAAACCTGAGCCATCATAGAAAGAGCAACGCAAGGGGCTTGAAAAATTTGACAAGCATATGCAGCATTTAAAGCAGCTTCCATTGATTCAACGGAGAATTTCGCCAGGAATAGTTTTTCAAAAAATAAAAAAAGACAATTAGAAAGAGTCATCACACACATCGGCAAAAACAGAAAAAATAATTCTCTGAAACTACCAAGTGTGTGATGGGTTTTATTCATATTAGATTACTAAAGGAGTGCATTCACCTTGGTCGCAATGCATGATCAAGTGAAGTACATCATCGATTGTAGCGTCTACAAATGGACCGCCAGCACCGCTGTTTTCGTAGTACCACCCCTCTGGTGCTAATGTTATTTCAAAAGGTTGATGTTTGACTGTCCCATCCTGTTGAACAAAGGACACATAATAATCAAATTCCGTTTCTCCTTGACGCAGGACATATTGATAAGGAGTTTTTATCTTTCTCATTAATTTATCTGCATATAAACCAGAAACATGTCCAATCCAGCCAACATGTGATTGGATATTATACTCTATAGAGCAATCAACAGGTTGTTTTAATAATGAAGTCATAACACCTCTCTTGTTTTGTAAAAACTTTTTGTAAGATTAAGATAACCGCAAGTATTTTTGTCACAGATCTGCAGATCCGGCGTGACAAGGGCTTGGTAAGATTGATGAAATAAAGGAATAACGGGCATTTCTCTACTCAATATTTCCTCCGCCTTCCTTAAATAAGATGAACGCTGAAAAGGATTAACCTCCTGTTCACTTAGCTCTAGAAACCGTTGGAACTCTAAATGTTCCCATTTCGTGTAATTACCTTCGTGAGTATTTCTAAATAAATTAAGCGTATAGATCGGGTCGTTCACCCAAGAAGACCAATGCATGATCCCCATGTGGTGGTTGCCATGAGACATTTGATAAAAGAATTTGTTCCACGGAAGAGGCGTTAATTCACACTCTATTCCTAGACCTTCTTTAAACTGTTTTTGCAGACATACAGCAGCATTTTCACGTATTCCCTTTTCGGTAAATACTAAACTGACAACGGGTAAGTCTTTCTTATTGATTCCAAGTTCCGATAGCGCCTCATCAAGCAGTTGATTTGCTTTTTCAAGGTCTTTCTCCGGGAAGCGATGAGAGTTATTTTCGAAATAATGAACCGGAAGAGGTGAATAAGCGGGTGTGATCGGCAAAAAAGCACTAGAGACTATTTCTGATCGATCAATAACATAAGCAAAAGCTTGACGTATTTTTGGATGATGAAATGGAGGTGCAGCAGTATTGAATGTACACCAAACGACCCAACTATTTGGAAATGTGACAATATTATTCTCTTTTCGAGGTTTATAAAATTGGTGCCATGATCCAAAAGGATTTCCAATCCAATCTAGATCCCCTTTTTGGTAAGCTTGAAAAGCTTGCTGGGAGCTCATCATTGTAAATGTTATTTGATCTAAAACAATCTGATTAACGTGCGAATAAAACGGATTCTTGATTAACTGGTACCCTTGCTCTGGTTGATTGATTTTCAATTGAAAAGGCCCATTACAAGGGTAATTTACCTCGCTTTGGTAGGGCCATTGAGGATGCTGTTGATCAATAAAACGATTGATGGGCGAATAGAGAGAATGAGCGATCAACTGAAGGAAGTATGGGGTAGGGTGATTGAGTTCTATCTTTAATGTTCGGTCGTTGATTACGTGGATTCCTACTTGATCTAAAGAGACTTTGCCCTCTTTTGCTTCTTTGGCATTTTTAATAGGCTCGAACATGTAAGCAAATGCTGTTTTAAAATCAGGGGAAAGAATTTTTTTCCAAGCATACTCAAAGTCAAAAGCTGTTACAGGTGAACCGTCATTCCACAGTGTGTGTTTTAATTTGAAGACATACTCTTTCATGTTGGGCGATATCGTTATTGATTCTGCCACAGCATTCTCTATCTGCCCGTTGTGATTAAAGCGGGTAAGACCTTCGAAAAGAAACTTCAGCAACTGTCCCGTAATTGCATCAGCACCAATCCTTGGATCTAAGGAGATCAACGCAAATTCCAGACCTATTCTAAGAACTTGTTGATTTTTTACTTTCTTTTGCCATTGATAAAGGGATTGTTTCAGCGATTGAATAAAAGATTCTGTAAGGCGGCTGTCAACATTTAAAACACAGCTGAAAAACCAAGCTTCATGATTATCAACCATAGCATAAGCCATCTCGTGTGTTCTGAAGTGATGTTCGTGAATCACTGTAGAAACTGTTTCTCTTAATGAGGCGCTATCCCCTCTTATTACCAAATAAATTTTACCCTCTTCCGGATAAATATTGAGATTATAAGCAGAACCTTTTGCTAGTTTATCTTTACGATTTGTCAAATAATAGTTAAAGAGAGTCGCTAATGTTTTGGGTTGAAGACAGACTTGATGATCTAAGGGGGTTAAGACATAAAAAAACGATTCCAATAATTCTGAATTGTGATCTGTTAGATCAGGGAATAGGTCTTTAAAACTCTGCAAAAGCTCTTGCTGCTTTAGAAGGATACCTCCATTATAATCACGAAATTCCCCCAACGCAGTGTTCAGAAGAGAAACTATTTTCTGACGAGCGCAATAAAAATCTAGTGAACCGTCTGAACGGAGAAAAGAAGCCTCTCTCGGTAGGTGTAAACAAAACACGTGAGCTTCGATTGGGTGGTCATCCAAATGCCTTACCGTTAGATGTCGTTGCGACACAAAATGGCATTCAAAGAAGCGTTCCCTTAGGGAAAAACGATGAAAAGGAGTAATATGAACCAGAGTAATTCGAAAAATGATTTCTTTTTTTGTCTGTTGATAAAGAGTGATGTAAACCTGAGGAAGATCATCTAAAGAGTTAATTTCTTGACTCAGCATTTGAATATTTTTATATGTCTCTTCCTCATTATGTCCCATGTATATCGATGGAGAGAGGGTTTGAATGCTATTTTTGACTTTATCTTCAAGAGAGTTTTTTAATAATATTTTTTCTCGCAAGGAAAATCGCTGCCCATTTTTTTTCTCTATTTCAAGATAGAAAATTTTAATATTTTTTTGTGGTGAGATATGGTTGTAAGAGCTCTCTTTGACTAACCTCAAATCCGGCATATATTTTTGCAAGGCCAACAACATATTCTCTTCATCGAAAAGTTCATATCGATCTTTAACATTGAACCCGATCAAACACCCTAAAACAGGTTTAGAGGAAAAAGGAAAAAGCAATGCAGCCGGGATCCAACGAATCTCTAAATGCCTTCTGTGAGGTGAAAATGTTGCCGAATGTTGTAATTTCTTCTGCATCAAATGGACAGAAATGACAAGTCGAAATAGATGGGAAGGATTGCGATGATTTAAAAATTTTTTAGAAGCGAGTAAATACATCAGATAAAGGTCGGTAAACACCGATTCATCAAGAGCTCTAGAGATTCGCTTCAACCACTTTTTAATTTTTTTGGAAACGGAATGAAACGTGGGGTGAAAGGATAATGGCAACATATCGGAAGCATCGCTAGTCAAATTCCTGGAATCCGATAAAACGTCAGAGTCAGGACTTATTGTGATCATATGTTACGACTTCATTCAAATAAAAATTAATGAAATCTTAATGTACACATTTTCACTCCCATTCGTCAACACAATTTTCTCACCAACTCCTGATATGATGGTAAATAATCGATGAAAAGATACTCTTTTTTTTCTTTATCGTAATAACCAACACGCATTTCTGTTTCATTAACGATTGCAATCAAATGCGATTTGACAAACTCATTATACCCAATGACTTGACTAACAACACGAGGGGTAAGTTTGATTGCTTTGCATTCGATAAGAAGTAACGGATGCACCCCTGAGGGACCATTTGTAAAACAAATGATATCAACACGTCGATCTGGTATGGAAAGAAGGTCATTAGTAGACAAGTGAGGAAGTTGTTTAAGCGGTGTCTCGACAGTGATTAAGGAGCTAGGAAACCCTAGCTTTTCAATCATATACGTCAAGACCCGCTGTCTAACAAGCTCTTCAGGAAGGGAAGTAACCCATTCACGCCGAATCGGACAAAAAATTTTCTGCCTTGCAGGGATCTCTTTTGTCACGAATAAACCACTTTATGCTTGAGGTTCGATGACACCAAAGTTGCCATCTTTGCGGCGATAGATCACCTTTAATTTACGATCTTCTTCCCCTTGATAAATAAGGAAATCATCTTGAGACAACTCCATTTTCATCATAGCCTCGCCGTCAGTCAATATTTTAAGAGGACGAACATCTTTTCTCACTATTGTGTGAGGGTAGTATTTATCCATCAGGCGACGTCTATTTTCATCTTCAATATCGAGATTGACATCGACCAATTCTTGTTCTGACGCCGATTTTAAAACATTCACATTCATATCTATCGTAGAAGAGGCTTTTGCTTGGTGATCTTGAAGTTTTGCTTTATACCGAAGTAATTGAGTTTCGATCCTGCGCACGGCCTTATCGATCGACGCATACATATCATCGCTCACAGCTTGGCTTTTAATTTTAACGTGGTCAAGTTTCAAGACAATATCAACTCGGTGTTCATGTTTTTGAACATCCATGAGTATTGTCACATCGATAATACGATGAGTAAATTTCTCTATTTTCGAGACTTTCTCTATAACGTAGTCTTTCATTGATTCAGTGACCATGACGTTGTGGCCTGTTACAGCTATGCGGTAGCCTTCGTCAACAAACTCTGCGGATTTAGATTTACGGTTCATAGGATATCCTCATGATATTTTTGTGAGATGCAACCCCGCAAAATAGGGGTCATCAAGTCCATTATACCGTTCCTAAAGAAACAAGGAAATAAAAATAATTCTTGAAGTCCGACTTAAAACGCGGCTTCCGTCTTAGGGAGTGTACCTAAAAGATCGCTTCATCGAATTTTGGGATTATTTTGGCCGCTTTTCGACTTCAAATAACAAGGGTAATATTAAGTCCGATATAACCTTTGTCATTTAAATCGAAAAGCGGCTCAAAAGAACCCTAAATTCGACAGAAAAATTTTTTAGGTACACTCCCTAGCTGCGCGATATAAAATTGTGTTGTTTTTTCGATTTCTCTATTTTCTCCGAAACACTAGAGTAAAATCAACACTTTTCAAATCGCCGTCAATCTCTAAACTCTTCTTACACAATGGGTTGATTACCAGAAGCTCTTACAATGACTCGAGCCATCCGATTTGGCACGTAGTGATAAGGAATAATTTCTATATTTGCCACTTTTACACTTCTAAAGTCGGCCCCTTTCTGAATAGCCGCCTGAATAGCCTGCTGCTGAAGGTTTTCCATGACGGATTGACGGTCTTCAAGAGAGACAACGGTATCGACAACAGCAGAAATTTGAGCTAAAACCGCTCCATAAGCATTTGCGACGTGAGCAAGGGGTGGAATAACAAAACGAGAATCCAACAAATCTTGTGGAAGCAATGAAGCCCCTCCTCCTATCAATATAATCGGAAGCCTTTTCTCATCAGGCCCTATCTTCGCTACAAGTTCATAGACTTTTCTTACAGCTTCATTCATCACAGCTCTACACCCTCTGTGCGAGAGCATAACATTTTTAGGACGTGCTCCTGGAATCTCAATTAACTCCAAAGCCAACGCAATATCTGTTAATGTCAATTGTTTACCGCCAAAAGACACCGCCTGCGAAAAAGTTTTATTCCCACAGCTCAGCGGCCCTATTTCAAAGCGATTTGCTTCGTTTTGGATATGGCTCCCCCCTCCCATGGCGATGGAGTGTACATCTGGCATAGGAAAATTCAAAGTGATCCCGCCGATTTTGGAGTTATTTAAGCACCTTCTCGGAAACCCCTTAATCACAACACCCGCATCTGTCGAGGTCCCTCCGATATCAACAACAACAGCATCTTCTATTTTGGCCAGCTTAACACCACCGATGAAGGAGTTTGTTGGCCCAGCAGAAATCGTCAAGACAGGATATTCAATCGCATGGGGCAAGTCAAATATGCTCCCATTATTTTGGGTTATCCATATAGGACAGGCAAGGCCTAAATCTGTGCATGTGCTGATGAAGCTATGAAAAATATTTGCCATCACCCTCTTCAGCATCGCGTTTAGCACTGTTGAATTTTCCCTTTCGACAAATCCGGCTCCTCCGATCATATATGACAAGGAAACAGGTAATTTTCCTTGCGTCATCTCCTGGGCGATTTCTTTAACGAGGAGCTCTTGTCGAGGATTCAATGAAGCAAAAACACCAATGACAGCTAAACTTTCCATCTGTTTTTTCAATAAAGCATCAATAGCAGATCTAATTTGAGCTGGATTAATAGGCGTTATCGGATCACCATGACACTCAAAACCGCCATCTACTGAAATTGTATCGACGAGAATTTTCTTTAAATCGGGCGGCCATGAATAACAGGACGGAATCGACTGCGGATATTGTCCTGCGATCCGAATCACCCCTACTTTCATTAAATCATGCCGTTGGTGAATTGCATTGACGATTTGGGTTGTTCCCAGAAAAAGACCGGAAATTTCCTCTTTGTTTACATTAGTCTCTTCGAGAATATGTTTTAGAGCGGTTCGAACCCCTTTATTAATTTCAGGAGTTGTCGCTGTCTTAGCGTGTGCGGTAATTTTCGATTCGGTGTCTACAAGCACTATATCTGTGTTTGTGCCGCCGATATCAATCCCTATTTTGTATTTTTTCTTGCGATGATTCATAAAACTTGCTTTTTGTTTTTTGTTTTGAAGCAAGGATGAAAGTCGATTTCATAACCGAAATGACGAGGGCCAACCAAAGCAAGACCTTCAGGAGTCGTCCATAGAGGTGGGGCCGGCAAAGCAATCAGATTAACCTGTATGCCATACTGTAAACACTCGCTTGTCACAGGGGCCCCTGTATTTTGCTCTAGTAACACCAGGATATCGGGGGTTGTTGCCACAATTTGGTTATTCTTCTTAGCGATAAGATATTCGTTTTGGAAACAAAGCTCCATGCTTTCATGCCCTCCCTGTATTTTGACAGTCCCATTAAGGAAGCCTTTTGAGATAGCGCAATCGATATCTACAATTTTTCCGCTACCAACAAGAACTCCCTTGCATAGACTCAAGACGGCTTCTAGAGGATCCTTTCCTCCTTCTCTTGCTTCTCGGTGAACCTTGCCTATAGCAATCGCCTTTGACAAACTTCGATGCATCGTACATTTTTCAACCTGGTCTCCCCTTAGAGGGAAGAAGGCAAACGCTCCCGTCGACCCCATCGCCACAATAATTTGACGTCCAATTTTCTCTAAAGTTTGACTATTTAGCGCAGTAATAACCGTCGTATTTCCCAAACAATCCGAAATAAACCCAGGCGAACAGGATACCCC
>JBAWZJ010000006.1:0-17827 GCA_037143085.1 Parachlamydiaceae bacterium
CTGTATTGAATTAATACAGCGCGCTTTACGATCGATCGAATCGCGGGAGCTTTCAAGCTAGCCAAAAAGTCCAACTTTCAGCTGGAACCAGTATATACGATTCCTCGTTTTTGACTTCAAATTTTTTTTTTGCTATATACTGCTCATAATTCAAAATGAGAAATTTTTGCTAGCGTGAAAGCTCCTAAGTTCGAGGATTACCATCAAATATAATGGACAAAGATCATCCCAAGTTGCAAGAAAATGCCCTCGAACTAAGCGAATCGGTAGTCCTTGGCATTGCCGGTACAGCCCCTGCTTTTAGCCTCGCAGCAACAACAAGCGTGCTCATTGCTGCAGTAGGAGGTTATTCCCTGGCAAGCCTGTTCTACTGCGGATTAGTAATGTTTGGAGTCACATTAGCCTTCCTTCATCTCAACCGCTCGCACACAAGTGCTGGCGCGTCATACAGTTGGGTCGGACATGTGTTTCATCCTGTTTTAGGTTTCTTTTCAGGCTGGTCATTACTCGTTGCTTCTGCCGTCTTTATGGTTTCAGGGACGATTCCCGCCGCCACAGCCACGCTCACGTTAGTAAGTCCAGAACATATCAACGACCCAGTCATCGTCGCATCAGTGGCGGCCGGCTGGTTATTATTTGTTAGCGTTATCGTGGTAAAAGGAATCAAACTGTCAAGTTATTTTCAAATATTATTAACAGGCATAGAGGTCTCACTCCTTGTTATTATCATCCTCGGAGCCTTTTGGATGTATTCCTCTCACCCAATCCTCCCTTTTAGCTGGTCTCAACTATCCATCACCAGCTTATCCTTACACAACTTTGCCACAGGAGCATTAACTACTCTTTTTTTCTTCTGGGGCTGGGATGTTACTGTTAATTTAAGTGAAGAAACACGAAATGCGGCGGATAATCCCGGACGCGGCGCTGTGGGTGCCCTGTCTATCGTGATGTTGCTGTTCACAAGCTTCATCATCGTAATACAGTATGCTTTCACTAACGAAGAAATACAGGAAGCAGGAACGAATATTCTATTCGTTTTAGCAAATAAAATATTTCCCCATCCCTGGAGTTATATAGCAGTCATTGCGGTGATGCTTAGTACTATAGGAACACTAGAAACGAGCATTTTACAATTTACACGTACAATGTTCGCCAAAGGACGCGATGGTATTCTCCACCCTCGATATGCACGGTTACATAAGCAGTGGAAAACCCCTTGGTGTGCAACCGCAGTAATCACCTTGACAGGAGTGATATTATTAGCCGTCTCTGCGTTTCTTCCGTCTATCAACAAAGTAATTGAGATCTCAGTACAGGCGATTGGTTTTCAAATTGCTTTTTACTATGGTTTAACATGCTTTGCCTGTGGATGGCATTTCCGTTGGATTGCTTGCAAGAACTTAAGGGATTTTCTATTATTGCTGTGTTGGCCTATATTCAGCGGATGCTTCATGACATTTATCTTTATTTCTTGTGCTTTTATTTTTGATCCCATCACAATAGCTCTTGGGATTGGGGGCATTGCTATAGGAGCGGTTCCTCTTTTAATCAGCAAAGGTCGAGCGCAATGAATAGGAAACACGCATTTTTCTGGACAGCTCTTGTTTTAACTCCGTTAAATTTAAACGCTATTGAACTGTTAAAAGACTATTTAGATTATAGCGATGAACATCCTCCTCCTAATGTAGCTAATGACTTGGTATATGGTGAGGGAACAACTGAAGTAACCTCCCAAATCAACGAATACGAAAATATCGTTGCCAACCAGCCAATTCAAGGGTCTATATTCGTCACACATGATGCAAAAAATAGTGTTGATGTTAGCAGTTTCCGCCTTGGAGATAAAGCTCTGAAAGTGACGTTCGTAAAATCTTCTCAAATGTCATCGGTAAGCCCTATTGTCGTCTCAATCTATAACTTCCAGCTGGATGGAATGCCAATAGGCTCTCACACCATGCCATCGATTAATGTTAAAGTGGGAGGAGCGCTGGTTCAGGCTCTTCCTCTCATCATTAATATTCAGCAATAATCTCAGCAGATCTGGCTAAAAAAAAGAGGGAGCAAAGAAGAGCTATAAAGATTTTCTCCAAAAGACTCCGGAGTCATCAATGTTTATTATTGGATCGGTAATATTATTGGTGTTTCTATAATCAGTCACAGCTTGAGCACTAGGAGGAACGGCAAAATAATCATCAATAATAATATATCCACCTTCTGAAAGCTTCGGATATAAATTTATTAGAGCATCCATTGTGGATTCGTAAAGATCGCCATCTAATCGCAAAACAGCAATTGTAGTGATAGGAGCTTTTGGTAAAGTCCGGCTAAATAAGCCCTTTAGAAAAACAACCTGATTGTCCAATAAACCATATTTAAAAAAATTATTTTTCACCTGAGTTAAAGACACATTTAATTGAGAATATTTATTTAGATTCCACCCAGCATCAGCAGGATATTTAACTGTGTTTACCGGAGGTAATCCTCCAAAAGAATCGGCAACCCAAACTCTGCGCTCAGTGTTATTGTATGCTTTAAGAATCGCTCTCATCAAAATTGTGGCGCCGCCCCTCCACACTCCAGTTTCAATTAGATCCCCTGGAATGTTTTCATTTAAAATACTTTCCACACAGTATTGTAAATTATCTAAACGCTTCATTCCGATCATTGTATGAGCTGTAGATGGCCAGTCTAATCCATATTCACGGTTTTTTTGATCATAATTAGAAGGTATACCAGGATGACAACTACTATCCTCATAAATTGTATTTGCTAAACATTTTTTCATAAGGTCTAGATATAAAGCCCTAGGATCATCAGGCAACTGATTTACTTCTTTGATGTTAATGACTTGTGAAAATAAAGCTGTAACAATAGAGCAAATTGTTAACGGCATAAATTTAATAAAATATCGAAATTTTAAATAATGCATGTCTTATCTCCTTAACAAGGGAACAGTCGAATTAACAGCACCGAAAAATATACTGGTTCCAGTTGAAAGTTGGACTTTTTAGCTGGTTCAAAGCCCCGGGATTCGACGATTGTAAAGCTAGCTGTATTGAATTAATACAGCTAGCTTTACGATCGATCGAATCGCGGGAGCTTTCAAGCTAGCCAAAAATTCCAAATTTCAACAAGAAGCAGTATATACTGCTCATAGTTCAAAATGAGAAAAAATGTATACTGTGTTTTTATCTATTTTTTTACCAAGGAAAATCACATGCAAAATACTATCGGAGTCCATCTTTGTTGGATTGTCGTCAAAGACATCCAAAAGGCTATCGAATTTTATACCAATACCATCGGCTTAAAACTCAAAGAATATAACGAAGAATTTGGCTGGGCTGAGCTATCAGGAGAAGAAGGTTCAATTGTCGGTCTAGCTCAAGAAAACCCTCATATAGATTCTAAAGCAGGAACGAATGCAGTCATAACAATCACCGTTAAAGACTTAGTCAAAGCCTGTGATCATTTTCTTAAACAAGGAGCCACGCTAGTTGGCGAGATCATCGAAATTCCAGGCCACGTTAAAATGCAAACGTTCCTAGACAAAGACAGAAACACTCTTCAACTCGCTCAAATGCTTGGGCAATCAAAAAAGTGATCATGGCTGAATAATATTTTATACCGAGCGTCATACTCTTTATGGAAAAAATCTCCATTTTATGGAATGATGTGGAACACATTTAACCCCTAACGCACATCGGGTTTTCACTCCAGGAGTTCGAATGGCCTCAAAAATCCGCGTCCTCAATGAACATACAATCAATAAAATTGCCGCAGGCGAGGTAATTGAAAACCCCTCTTCTGTCGTCAAAGAACTAGTAGAAAACTCTATCGATGCAGGAGCTACAGATATCGGCATCGAGATCCGAGGCGGCGGCAGACAAATGATCCGGATCGATGACAATGGATCTGGAATGAATAAAGATGACGCTCTCCTGTGCCTCGAACGACATGCCACCTCAAAACTGCGCGATGACAGCGACATGCATGCTCTGATGACGATGGGGTTCCGAGGAGAGGCTATCCCTTCAATCGCATCTATATCAAAATTCAATCTGCTCACATGTCCCAAAGATGAAGAGAAAGCAACAGGAACGATGGTGATCGTCGATGGGGGGAAATTAATTTCAGCTTCTCCTGCTGCCCGCTCTCCAGGAACAACGATGGAGGTTAAATCTCTCTTCTTCAATGTTCCTGTGAGGAAGAAATTTCTAAAATCTCCGGCTTTCGATACAAACGAGATTTTAAAGATGGTGTCTCTTATCGCTCTTGGACATCCCAACATCAAATTTCAGTTGATCAACGATGGAAAAACTATCCTAACGACGGATCCTGTCCCCGACTCAAATTTTCAAGATCAGCTGAACACTCGAATTAAGAGTGTTTTAGGCGATGATTTCGTCGAAAATACAATGTTTATCGACGAAGCATCCGAAGAGATATCAATCCAAGGGGTGATCGGCCTACCAGGCTACACCCGTCACAACCGCACGGGACAGTATCTTTTCATCAACAAACGAGGTGTCGTTTCCCCCCTGATTTCATTTGCGGTTAAAGATGGATTTTCCACATCTATCGATTCCTCCAGATTTCCGGTGTTTGTCCTTCATCTCTCAGTGAACGGTGATCTGGTTGATGTCAATGTGCACCCTCAAAAAAGAGAAGTACGTCTGCGCCAAGAGCAAACAATACGAGAGCTCATCGTCAAAGCGATCAGAAAGGCTTTAAGCCAGAGGCAAAATACTCCTAAAGATCCTTTTGAAAATAGGGCCTCTCCTGTCAGTCCTGTCTTCGCGCACGCTCTCGGAATAAAAGAAAGCTTAAATCAAAAAGAATCCGGCTCTCCATGGGAGTTACGCCCTTACCAAACATGGTCAGAAGTTGCCTCTACTATTACTTATCCGCTTCCGCAGATAAACGAAAAACCAAAAGAATACACATCGATACCTCTGCCGCTTCCTCCTACAACATTAACTCCTCCACGTGTAATCGCAACAGTTCCTCGCTACTTCATTATTGACGAAACAACATCCAAAGCATTTGTAGAACAAGGAGGTCGTTCTTTGGAAAAAGGAGGTATTTTCCTCATCGACCAAAAAAATGCCCACGCACGCATCCTTTTCGAAAAACTTTCTCATCAACATCCTGAAACACAACTCGTCCAGCAGATGCTACTCGTTCCTCACACAATAGAACTGTCTCCTCATGAATCTGAAGGATTAAGATTGTGCCTCCCCCATCTCAATACGATGGGTATCCATATACAGGAATTTGGAGAAAATGCGTTTATGCTCGATGCGTTACCTCAAATTTTCGGTTCCATGGACGGCGAAAAGCTTATCCGCGATATCATTAATAATGCTCATCTGGTCAACGAAAATACGGGTGATGGGGCATCAATAAAAAAAGAAAATATGAAGCGTATCGCTCTTGCGGCAAGCCGCGCTGCTATCTCTGGTGACAAACGTCTCTCAATCCCTGAAGGACAATCTATTATGAACCAGTTAGCCTTATGCGAACATCCTTTCCACTGTCCTTCGGGCAAACCTATCCTAGTTCAAATCACCGGAGAAGAGCTTGCCAAGTTGTTCCTTAAATGATAATTTAAAAACATGAAGATTTACCACTCACGCCTCAAACAGTTACAAAAAGTATTAGACGATGCCCTCATCGTCAGTGATAAGACAGATCTATTCTACCTCACGGGACTAGATCTTTCTGCCGGTGGATTAATCGTGCATCGTGGAGGAGCAGAGTTATGTGTTGATGGCCGTTACATCGAAACATGCCGCAAACATAGTCCGTTTCCGGTGCATCTCACCGACACCTTAAAAATGGTAACGGAACTTCCAATCAAAACATTAGCATTTGACAGCACAACAACCTCATACCAAAACTATGAAAAGCTACAAAAGTGCGGTATTGAACTTGTCCCATTAGACTCTCCACTAAAATTTCAACGCGCCATCAAAGACAAAAATGAAATATCCCTTCTTAAAGAGGCAGGAGCCCTCGGATCATCTGGCTTCGACTTTTTATGTTCCCTTTTTCGGGAAAGAATATCGGAAAAAGAATGTGCTGTTGAACTAGAAATCTTCTGGAAAAGAAAAGGAAGCCATTCACTCGCCTTCGATCCTATCATTGCCTTTGGCACAAACAGTTCGATGCCTCACTACCGGGCAGGTGATGCGATGCTAAAACGGGGTGATACGATCCTTATTGACATTGGAGTCAACCTCAACAACTACAACTCAGACATGACACGCATGGCTTTTTACGGAGAGCCAGATCCACGACTACTTGAGATCCACTCCATCGTGCAAAAGGCTCAACACGCTGCGCTTAAGCTTTGCCGTCCGGGGACATTAATCGGAGAACTCGATGCCGCAGCTAGAGATTTGATTGTAGCACACGGTTATGGAGCACAGTTTACCCATAGCCTTGGACATGGAATTGGCCTCAATGTCCATGAGTATCCGACAATCAGGAATGTGGAACCCTATCGTCAAATCGCCCTAACGCCAGGAATGGCAATAACAATTGAACCGGGGATCTATCTACCTGATATCGGTGGAGTAAGGATCGAAGATACCGTTGTGATTACCGATAAAGGCTGTGAAAATCTGACAAACAGAAATACCGATCCATTCTTTATCGAGGTAAACCGGTGATCAGTTTCCGCAAAAAAATCCTCATCACTTATACTGTCCTGTTTGTTGTCTTCACATCGCTGACATTTCCTTTTGTCTCCTGGATTGTCCGTTCAATAGCGGAAACAACGATGCAAGACCGTGCAGATGAATTGATCGCAAAAATCACCTCTCTTCCAAATGATGAAGCTCTTATACGTCGCCTGAAAGAGCAAAAGCCTCTGTTATTCTTCAGAGTAAGTATCATCAACAATGCAGGGAAAATCATCTACAATTCTAAGTCTAAAAATTCCTCTGAGATATTGTTGAAAGAAGCAAATGCAGTCACTCATCCTGATGTATTAGAAGCCTTCAAGAAAGGAACCGGCTATTCGGAAGATTTTTCAGAACTGTCAGATCAAAAATTTTTCTATTTCTCCAAAACATTCAATTTTCATGATGAAATCTATGTGATCAGGATAGCCTTCCCCTACAACCATTTCTCCGATATCGCAAAAAATGGTGAAATTGCTTTCTTGATTTTTATCATTATTCTGCTTCTTCTGTTCAGCGCACTGACATGGTTTATCATCCACAATCTGACAAGCCCTATCCAACAGATTATCAATGCAGCGTCGCTCTATGGAGAAGATAAACAAACAGTCCTTCCTGAAATCAAACTTAAAGGATCCGGCGCCAAAGGAGAATTTGGACAATTAGCAACAACACTAAATTCTCTTTCAGACAAAATCCAAAAACATATCGATAAGCTCACGGCCGAGTGGAACGAAAAAGAAGCGATCTTGGAATCCCTCGTTGAGGGAGTTGTTGCCATTGATAAAAATATGATCGTCACCTATGCAAATAATATGGCACTTCAACTTCTCGGCACAAAACGAGGCTCAATTGAAAGGAACAACTTCAGTGCGGTGCAGCAGCCTCAAAGTTATGCTCTACTCCAATCCTGCCAAAAAGAGCAAAAAGTATGCACAGGAACTTCCACCATCATCCGAGGTAACACAAAGATCTATTTAGATATCGTTGCTGTGCCGATTAAAGGAAGCAATGGCGCCATTCTCGTCATGCAAGATAAGTCCTCCCACTACAAACTGCTAGAAATGCGCAAAGACTTCATTGCTAATGCCTCTCATGAGCTTAAAACTCCAATTACCATTATTCGAGGTTTTGCTGAGATGCTCCACGACAATCCGGAATTTCCGAGAAAAACGACTGAAGAAATCACTGGAAAAATCATGTCGAACTGTCAACGAATGAGCACCCTTATTTCGGATCTGTTAACGCTCTCTGACGTGGAAAACATCCCCCTATCGAGGCTGAGTGAATGCAATTTACCCGATATCGTCCAGATGTGTTGCGATACAGTCCAGGAGATCTATCCAGAAGCTCAAATTAATATAAGAGGCTGTTCAAAGCTTAACGACTCCTTTGAAGAGGAATTCATGATCCAGGCTGATCCTAGCCTCATGGAACTGGCTTTTATCAACCTCATTGACAATGCCGCAAAATATTCGATATCACCCGCTAAAATCGATATTTCCTTCAAAAAAATAGGATCATCCACCGTCATCACCGTTGCCGATCAGGGAATAGGAATCCCTGAGGAAGATTTAGAACACATTTTTGACCGTTTCTATACAGTCAATAAGGCACACTCCAAGAAACTTGGAGGGTCAGGCTTAGGTCTCTCTATCGTACAAACAATCATTCAGAAACATTTCGGCCAAATTTCCATTACTTCAACTCTTGGAAAAGGGACTACATTCACAATTAATCTGTAAAATAATTCCTTTAATCCTCTATACAAGAAAGTAATACCGAACGTGACTCAAAAGTTGGCATTTCTAGCGCGCCAAACCCGTGGGGATTTTCGCGCAGCTAGAAATTCCAAATTTCGAATCATTTTCGGTATACTAACAAGGAGATTGATTATGGCATTTTTTTCTGAACCCGGTGTCTTTTCGAAAAACTTTTGCTCTCTCGAGCATTTGCGCAAACAATGGAATTGGTTCTTAGCCCTCGGAATCATTTTAATGGTCCTTGGTATACTAGCCATAGGAGCTTCAACTATCGCCACCGTAGCATCGATGGTTTTTTTAGGAGCCCTTCTGTTAATCGGCGGTGCTGTCCAAATAGGATACACCTTTACTATCCGTGAGTGGAGTGGATTTTTCCTATCCTTACTCTCCGGCATTTTATACGCAGTCGTTGGTTTTTTCCTGGTTGTTCATCCAACAGCCGGAGCCCTAAGCCTAACACTCCTTTTAGCTGCTTTTTATATTGTCGGGGGAATTTTCCGCATTATCGGGGCTGCAACAATGCAGTTTGAACAGTGGGGATGGGCGTTGTTTAGTGGTATCATTAAACTGGCGCTTGGATTGTTGATCTGGGTAGGATGGCCTGCAACAGGATTGTGGGTTTTTGGCTTATTTATCGGTATCGATCTTTTGTTCTACGGCTGGTTCTGGGTACTCTTATCCTTGACAGCACGCAACATGATCAAACGTTAATATTTAAACATCTTGCATAACTAAGGTTTTGTCGATTTTAGTTTTTTTGAGACGATTTTCGATGATTCTTTAGTTATGTAAGAGGCCTGTTGTGAGGCTGTGAAAATCTTTCGCAGCCTCCTTCATTAAACCTCTTACAAGAAGTCTAATCTCTCTGCCCTTCTCCTACTTATGCCATTCCCAAGATAGCGAAATAGTGGCAGATGCTGCCGCTAAGCACAAACAAGTGCCAAACAGCATGATTATAAGGGAGCTTTTCCCAAAGATAAAAGATAGTGCCGAAAGTGTAGAAAGCTCCTCCAGCCATTAACAATGAAATCGAAGATGTCGATAATGTTTCCATCAATACAGGCCAGATAAAGACAACAAGCCACCCCATGACAAGGTAAGCAACGAGAGATATCACTTGAAATCTATCAAAAGCAACAATTTTTAAGAAGATACCCGCCGTTGCAAGACCCCACTCGATATACAAAATAGTCCATCCGTGAGAATCCCTGAGCGGTCCTAAAGCGAAAGGCGTGCACGATCCGGCAATCAACAGGTAGATACATGCGTGATCGACAATCTGCATTGTCCTCTTCCGGTCCAATGCATCACACCCGTGATAATAGGTTGATGCCAAATACAATAAAATGAGGGACGTGCCGTAGATAAAATTGCTGGCAATAAACCATTTATCTCCATCAAGACTGCTGTAATAAATTAAAAAAGGAAATCCAATAATACTGAGTAGGAATCCAACCAGGTGCGTCCAATGGTTAATTCTCTCTTCTTGAAACGACTCTCCTGAAACAGGGCAAATATAATGATCCATAAGGGTAAATGATACACTATTTAGAATAAGCTTACGAGTTATTTTTTGAATGTGATTTTTCGATCTCGACGAATTTAAGTTGATAACTTAAAATGGCCATCCGTTAGAATCGAATTTGAATAAACGTCTAATCAAATCTCCAAAAGTATATTTTTTAAACACTGGTCTTTCAGTCCGTCTGCAAGGTTGGTTGAATCATTCCTCTCTTCTAGCAAGTCCTCAAGCTGGCGCCCTTTTTGAGACGCTTGTTTTAAGTGAAATTGTCAAATTTATAACGAATTTTGGCAAAAATTGGAAAATTGCACTCTGGCGAACTAAGGATGGGGAAGAGATCGATTTTGTGATAGAAAACAGTGAAGGAGAGATGCTTGCACTGGAGGTAAAACTCAGCATTCACGGTGCTGATCCGGTTCCCCTTCCAACAGTTCTATCGAAAATTTTTCCAAACCTCAAACAAATAATTCTTGTAACTTTTGGTGGTAAAAAGCATTGGCTTAGCAAAGATTGTCTTCAAGTGCCTTTAGCTGAGTTGACCGACTTTTTATTGGAATGGAAATAGCGACGAAAATCCCCGCCGAGCCCAACAGGAACATTCAGTCCGAGGCGAGATGCAATTGAAGCAACACATGAAAGGCCTACATCACTTTCAAAGCTGCAGCTCAACACCAGCTGGATCCCCCGCTTTTTCGTCCACTCATAAAGAGGAAGAGATCGTAACATCCCCCCTTGGATCGTCGGCTTATAAACAAGAGCTTTTAGCCCTGAAAGCTGGTCTAACTGTTCTAAAGACAGATCGTGAGGGAAAGACTCATCGACGGCAAAGGGATGAGTAAAGAGATGCAAGTCGTGAGGATTATAAAACGGCTCTTCGACATAATCAAAGTCATCCACAGCAAACTGAGAGAAAAATCGTAGGGATTCCTCTGTTTTCCATGCGCGATTGACATCGACGCGCAAAGAAAAAGTTCCTTTTAACTGGTGAATCAGCTCCTCTGCTTCTCGAAACGAGAGATTGCTTACCTTCAGTTTAGCTGACTTGAATCCCTCCTCCTCTACTACCTTGGCTTGTTCAATAATCTCCGAAGGCGTCCCCATCAATAAAGCACTGATAGGACCTGTATATGCAGGTATAGGAGAAAGCAAAGCAAGCAATGCTGATTCCAAAGCGAAAGATAATGAAGGAAGAAGATTCAAAAGAGCAAGGTTCTCAAAACAGTTATCTAAAGTCCACTCTATCGACAAAACATCTTGTTTTCTCTCTTCCAATTGTCTCAAGGCTTCATCGAGTGTTTCCCGGCTCCATTTCGGCAACGGGGCGATATCACCTCTACTGCTAAGCTCCCGATCATCTGTTAAGATCAACAATGCACCGGTCCGGACAATCCCTGTTTTGAGAGGGTTTTTATAGTATTCGAGGGAAAGGGTCTTAATCTTCATTAGCTTCATCTACCGCCCAACTGTCAGCCTCACCTACCCAGCCACCCCCGAGTGCTTTGTAGATGTTCACTAAACTGAGGAAAGTGTCGCTCTTTGCTTGAGCCTCCTCAAGCTGCGCAGAGAACAGATTACGCCTCGCATCCAATACGTTCAAGTAATCGACCTGTCCGTTGTCATATTGGAGCGTAGCCAAGCTTAACGCATCAACCAACGCTTGGACCCGCCTATCTTGCACAATCAAAAGTTCTTTCGACTTCTGATGGACTACCAGGGCATCATCGACCTCTCTAAAAGCATTGAGAACGGTCTGTTGATATTTGTAATACGCCTCAAGTTTTTGCGCTTCAGCGACATTAAGCTGTCCTACAAGCTGTCCACCAGTAAATAAAGGTTGTAAGAGGGAAGCTCCATAGAACCAAAGTCCTGCAGGACTTGTCAATAACCGCTTCAATGCGGCACTTTCATTCCCATAAGAACCCGTCAAGGTTATATTCGGGAAAAACTGAGCTCTTGCAACTCCGATATTAGCATTAGCTGCTGTTAAGTTCCACTCTGCCTGCAAAATATCCGGACGTTGTTCCAACACTTGCGATGGGATCCCTGCCGGGACATGTTCCGCAAGGTGTAAGCTATCGAGAGGAACGCCATGTCTAATTGCTCGCGGCGGATGGCCAACAAGAAGGCTTATCAAGTTCTCTTGTTGGGCGATTGCAGACTCAAACTGCAAACTCTGCGCTGCCGCCGTCTCCATCTCAGCTTTCGCTTGCTTTGGCTCGAGCTCCGATGTGATACCGCCATGATACCTTAAAAGGGCTAAATTGTAAGATTCAACACGCGATTTATAGGTATCTTGCGAAATGTGAAGTTGCTCATCAAATTGTTTGAGCTCAATGTAAGCGGAGGCGACGGAAGCAACAAGGGTTAATACGACACTACGACGCGCCTCCTCTTGGGCCAAAAGCTGCGCAAGGGACGCTTCATTAGCGCTCCGGATGCTTCCCCAGATATCGAGATCATATGAGGCATTCAAAAGGCATGTAAAATCGTTAAACACTCTTGGAAAGCCTACCGGATTGGGGTTGAAATCGATTGAAGACTCTTGCCTAGAGCCGGTAAACGATGCGCCAATCTGTGGATAGAGCCCAGCTTGCGAAACCTGAAGCTGTCCGGCATACTGATACACGCTAGCAATGGCGACTTTAAGATCCCTATTACTCTCTAATGCTTCCAAAATGAGAGCCGTCAAGTCAGGGTCTTCAAACTGCTCCCACCAGCGAAAATTACAGTAGCTTGAAGATTCGTCGACAGAAATACGCCATGTTTCCGGGATCTCTACAGAAGGTCTTTCAAATGGAGGATGCAACGTACAGGAGGTCGCAAATAAGAAAAGAAATAGAAAAGAAATACAGTTTATCACGTCGGATCCGCCTTTGCCGGTACTTGATCATTTTTCTTCTTAGATGCTATCTGTTCGATCACTTTATAAAACAAAGGAACAAAGAAGACAGCAAGAGCTGTAGCTCCGATCATACCTCCTAACACTCCTGTGCCAACAGAGTGGCGGCTAGCCGCTCCTGCACCGGAACTGATTACCAGAGGAATAACACCGAAAATAAATGTCAGAGAGGTCATTAAAATAGCGCGAAAGCGAAGCTTCGCAGCATCTAAAGCTGCATCAACGATGGACATTCCTTCTTCCCGTTTCATGACGGCAAATTCAACTATTAAAATGGCATTCTTTGCAGCCAAAGCAATGAGAGTTATCAATCCTATTTGGAAATAAACGTCATTAGACATTCCCGCCAGCCACACAGCAACAAAAGCTCCTAAAGCGCCGAAAGGAACAGCAAGGAGGATAGCGAAGGGCAAAGACCATTTCTCATATAAGGCTGCCAAAATCAAAAAAACCATGATTAGCCCAGCGATCATCATATTCCCCGAACTGCTTCCTGCAGCACGCTCTTGATATGCTTCACCGCTCCATGAGTAGGTCATTCCATTAGGCAGCACTTTACGAGCAATTTCTTCCATTGCCTCCATCGCCTGTCCTGAAGTGTACCCAGGAGCAGCTCCTCCAATAATTTTTGAAGCCGTGAATCCATTGAAACGACTCACTAGAGATGGACCGGGAATGAAGCGCGCATCGACGAGAGACAACAGAGGAATCATCTCCCCTTTTCTTGAACGGACGTACACTTCACCGATATCATCTATCGTCGAACGGTATCGCGGCTCTGCCTGGACTAACACTTGAAAAACCCGTCCAAACTTATTGAAATCGTTGATATAAAGAGAACCTAGGAGAACTTGAAGCGTTTGGAAGACATCCCCGATACTGACGCCAAGAGACTGCGCCTTGTGCCTATCAAGATCAAGAAACAGCTGCATCGTATTAGCTTGGATCGATGAGTTTAATTTCGTTAACTGCGGATAGTTGCCAGCCTCTGCGATGATTGCATTCGTAACACTTTCAAGCTGGGTAATCGTCGATGCCCCACGATTTTCCACCCAGAATTCAAATCCGCCCACCGTTCCAAGACCTTGAATTGCCGGTGGGTTGAAGACAAAGACTTGTCCCTCTTCAATCTGAGAATATTTAGCATAGAGACTTTTCAAGATCCCCCCGGCGCCCAAGAGTGGTGTTTTCCTCTCGCTCCAATCCTTGAATGTAACGAATGTCGCTCCGGAAATAGTTCTTTGCAAATTATCAAGAACACTATATCCCGTTAATGTGACGACATGCTCGACACCAGGCTGTTGAATGGCAACTGATTCGATGTAATTGTCGACAAGTTGAGTCCGGTATAAGCTTGAGGCATCCGGCATGTTCGTAATGACCATTCCGTATCCCTGATCTTCCGCTGGAACGAAACTTTTAGGAATGTGTTGGTAGAGATATCCCAAAAGGCAAATTAGGGCAGTAAAAGCAATAATACCAATCCATTGCCTGTTAATCAGCCAGGTCGTTCCTCTCATGTAGAAAGAGGTAAATTTATCAAATCCGGTATTAAACCAGACGGCAAAACGGGAAGGTTTTGTTTCATGCTTAAGGATCAATGCCGCTAGCGCCGGACTGAGCGTTAGAGCAACAATTCCAGAAAAAATCACTGAGATAGCAATGGTAATTGCAAATTGCTTGTAAAGCTGACCGGAAATCCCCCCAAGAAATGCTACAGGAATAAAGACAGCGCACAAAACAAAGACGATAGCAATGACAGGCCCTGTTACCTCATCCATCGCCTTCTTTGCCGCCTCTTTGGCTGAAAACCCAAATTGACGCATGTTTCTTTCAACGTTTTCGATCACGACGATGGCATCGTCAACCACAATTCCGATGGCCAATACAAGACCAAACAATGTGAGTGTGTTCAGTGAGAACCCGAGAAGATACATTCCAGCAAATGTACCAATGATAGAAACGAACATGGCAATGAGAGGAATTAGCGTAGCTCTAAAGCTTTGTAGGAAAATAAATACAACAATGACTACAAGGATTGCAGCTTCAAAGATCGTTTGAGCTACCTCTGAAATCGAAGTGTAAATATATTTCGTCGTATCATAAGGAACAGAATAAATGATCCCTGCGGGAAAACTCTTTTCTAAGCGTTCCATAGTCTCTTTCACACTTGCGGCGACATCGAGCGCATTAGCTCCATATTGCTGATAGACAGCAATCAATGTCGTCGGTTTGCCGTCAAGACTCCCATTCACATCATAATTTTGCGCTCCAAGCTGAACACGCCCGACGTCTTTAATTTGAACCATGGATCCGTCAGGATCGGCCCGTAAAATGATATCGTTAAACTCTTCCGGAGTACTGAGTCGACCCAATGTTGTTATTGGAAATGATAGAGGCACGGGATTCGGTGTTGGAGGCTGTCCAATGCGCCCTACAGCATACTGTGAATTTTGCTCTTTGACAGCGGCAACGACATCTGCTGTCGTTAGATTGAGCTGAGACAATTTGTCGGGACGAAGCCAGATACGCATCGAATAGTCACGCGCGCCGATGATATTGACATTGCTAACACCATCGAGACGCAGCAATTCATCAACGACGTTGATCGTTGCATAGTTACTTGTGTAAACTTCATCATATCTTCCGTCAGGTGACTGCATCGCCACAATCATCAAAATAGTCGGTGTTTGCTTCTGAACGGATACCCCTGTACGCTGAACCTCCGGAGGAAGGCGCGGCAAGGCCATATTGACACGATTTTGGACGTTGATCTGCGCCATATCAGCATCACTACCGATATCAAAAAAAACATTCAACACCATGTTTCCCGTTGAAGAATTCTGGGAATACATGTAGATCATGTTTTCAACCCCATTGATCTGCTGTTCAAGGGGAGCGGCAACATTCTGAGCTACGGTGCTCGCATCAGCTCCCAAATATCCCGCTGTCACCTGAATTTGTGGGGGGGTGATGTTGGGGTATTGTTCTATCGGCAACCCTTTTAGGGCTACCAATCCAGCCAGCGTGATGATGATAGAGATCACAGCGGCAAAGATGGGTCTGTCGATAAAAAATCTAGAAATCATGATTTCACAGTCACCGTACTACCAGGCATCACTTTATTGATCCCGTCGATGATCACCCTTTCTCCAGGTTGAAGCCCCGAGTCAATGATCCAATTCGATTGGTACCAATCACCTGTTTCCACTTGTCTGATTTCAACTTTGTTTTCTTTATTCACGACATAAACGAAAAGTCCTCCGCTCCCTTGCATGACAGCAGCTTGAGGGACAACGATAGCATCAGGATGGGTGGCGCCAGTAATCCTCGCACGAACAAATTGCCCTGGCATCAGCACGTGATTTGGATTTGGCAAGACAGCGCGTACCATCATTGATCCAGTACTTGCATTCAATGAAGGATCAGCAAAATCCACTTTCCCTTTAGTCGGAAGGATTGTTCCGTCTGCCAAAACGACTTCTACATCAAAATTCAAATTCTCCGGGAAGACAAGCAAGCCTGCTTTGCCCTCTCTCTGATATTTTAAAATATCACCTGAAGAGACGTTAAAATTCACCCATATAGGATTCATGGTCATCACAGTAGTGAGGAGGCTGTTAGGTCCGGGCCCAACAAGAGCTCCTTGTCTAAATTTTGCCTGACCTGTCAGCCCATTGATGGGAGAATGGATGGTCGTATATCCGAGATTGATTTCAGCCTGTAAAACTTGTGCCTGAGCGGACTCCAAAGCAGCTTTTGCTCCCAGCTCTTGAGCTGTCGCATTATCGAGATCTCTTTTGCTTGCAGCATTATTTTCATAAAGAGGTTTCAGGCGGCTAACTGTCTGACGAGCATCCCATAAAGCAGCCTCTTTCTCTGCAGCAAATCCTTTAGCTTGAGCAAGAGTAGCTTCGAACGTTTTTGGATCTATCTTAAAAAGCAAACTCCCTTCATGAACAAGAGACCCCTCTTCATAGGCTATCTCATCCAAATACCCTTCAACACGAGCGCGTATTTCGATGAGATGAGAACTTTGCACCACACCGACATACTCAAACGTCGCCGGAATAGTTTCCTTTTTGATAGTCGTGATTGTTACCCCGGGAGGAGGAGGCTGTGGATGCGAAGGCTCGTTGCGACATCCAGATAAGATAAACAAAGAAAATAAAACAGCCGTATAAACAAAAGATGCGAGTTTTTTTTTCAAGTGGATGATCCTTAAAGTAGACACAGTTTTGAATACTGTTCGGTATACGCTGAATTCTAGAAAAAATCAAGCAGTCAGTCAGAAATTTTTTGAATTGGGTTCGTATGCATTCATTCTATACTGCTCATAACTCAAAATTCTCATTTTGAGCTATGAACAGTATATCCGCCTAAATTTCAGTTTTAGTTTTGGTGAGGAGCATTTATCTTTGCCGCGACTTCTACGAAATCGGGTCGACTCATCCTGTTTTTGTTATTCGTACCCTCTCTGCAGCGAGGAGACTTTCCAAAACAATCAACAAAAAATTTATTAATATGTAGTTGAACTTGCTCTGCAATTGTTTCAACGGCACCTGGATCGACCGGATTCTTATGAGCACTGTACTCGACCACAATTTTTGTAATAGGATGTTCGAATTTATTGTGCCCTCCTTTCTTATTCTGATTTACCCAACTACTGTTTTTGAATAGGTTATTGATAGTATCTAACCCCATCGAATACTTGCCGCTTTTATCGTTATTAGGTCCTTTATAGATTTTCAGGAATTCGATGAATTTTTCCGATTCCCCATATGTAAAAGCCAATAGTTCAGGTGAAATTTGCTTTGAAACCGGCACAAGTGATGACATAAATCCTCATATTTATAGATTTGTATACCGAACAACGTTGGATATAAATGAAATAAGTCTAATTACGTTGTTAAGATCAAATTTTAGGGTTTGGCTAGCGCGAAAGCTCCCGGGGTTG
>JBAWZJ010000007.1:0-17474 GCA_037143085.1 Parachlamydiaceae bacterium
ATAAGTAAATTTATATTTGACAGTGTACTAGTAGGGAGTGTACCTAATTTTGGGAGTCAGTGTGTCGAATTTGTGTTAAAAGAGCAAGATCATTGAAACTAATTCTTGTCGACAATCAATGGTGTTGCGTCACTGATTCGGCCTCGAAAGAGCATCGTTTCTTTGTCCATGATCAGATACGCATAGCTGTGATCTATGCAGAATACCGGTATTTTTATCGGTTCTGCAAGACAACACGATTCGTTTACAATGGCCGTCACAGCTGCAGCGACCGTTCCTTCTTCATCATTAGAGATTACTGTCTTGTGAAGAATGTCACTTATCTGATTATGATCGATGGAATCTAAAGGAAGACCCATCCCTTTAAGTATATTCAATAGGCTAAGAGAGCACTCCGCTCTTATTTTTGGCATTGTCAAGTGCACTCCATATTCCCATTGTGCGTCTTTGCGACATTTTTTAATCATTTCTGGCATCAGATTTGCTTCCATTGCATCCAGCAGAGAAGGGTGATGCGGTAAAAAGATGAGTTGCGACAATTGACGTCCAGTGGGAGTTCTGTACGGTTTTTCCAACATATCAAAAATATCGCCTCTATAGACTCTGTAGTTTTCTACTTGCGTCATCATCGACACCTCCGCTGCAACACCATTTGTGCAACTAAATTGCCCCAATCTCCAACCCCATTCAGATTTTTCAAAAGTTTGGGCCCATTTAAGATTAAGGTAAACAGCGTTTAGAAAGACAAAATCTGAATTATTATCAGGGAGTATTTCTTTAATCTCATTGTGAGTTTTAGAGGCCACCCACAAGTTCACTTGTGTCTGTAAATCATCCGATACAATCAGTTCACTACTGTAAATCTCGCTGAGAATGGCTACCAATTGCTCGTCAAAGACAATATGTTTCTTTGCTGCCAATCCTTGTGCAATATCAATGGATCCATCTTTGAACGACTCCGGAAGCGCCATATTTTTCAACGTCTCAGCAATCGCTACGTGTGCTTCCATCTCTGTCAATTCGCCAAAACCAATCTTTTTGAGGAAAAAACTCTTTTTTTCTTCTTTGATGATGTTCAGACACATCCCAAGAACCGCGATGATACTGATAGGGGAGATTGCATAACTTTGTCCTATTGGCTGCGAAGCTGATATTTTGGAGCACAGCTCATTTGCAAATGCAGCAATGCCGTAGCTTACTCTATTTTTCTGTTCTTTTGTCGCCATCGGTACGACAGCATGCGAAATTCTTCCCACTAAGACTTGAACGTTCGAAGAAACTTGACTGTAGCTGTTGTGGATAAACGTTGACAATCGCCACACCGTATCATTAACACGGCCGGCCACCTGATTTTTTTTATAGGAAAGATAGTTGACTGCATTGCCAAGTCTGATAAGCGCCCATTTAACACCATAATGTTTGATGACTTGATCGCTTGTTGTGAGATAGCATCTTGCAATCGATGGCTCCAAACCTGTAAGAATAGTTTTCATTAGACACCCTCCTCATTATTCTCTAAACAACACATGGATTCTATCATCTTACATATTAAATCTTTTCTATTATTCGGAATAAAACTCATTAAATTTATGAAGGAAAATAGCAATACCATTTTCAGGCTCGTCGATAGGACTCAAACAGTTGCCAGAGAAAGGCAAATTGAGAGAACGAATTTTTTCATAACCAGAGTTCCAAATTTTTCAATTCAAGAGAGATTCTCTTCCATTCTTTTCATCAACAATTCAACATCTTGTTCTATAGAATTTTCTGTTGTCTTTGAAAGCACAACAGGCTTGCCAAAAATGACTTCCAACCGGGAAAAAGGCTTGGGAATCTGCATCTGATCCCAAGTATTCAATTGCCAAAAACGATCTGCCTTCCAAGAAAATGGAATAATCTTAGCTCCCGACTCCCTAGCTGCGACAACAACCCCCGGCTTAACAACATGTCTAGGCCCCCTCGGTCCGTCAGGTGTGATTAACACTACCCCTTTCTCTTTCTTTAAAAGATCTATCATATTGCAAAGCGCCTTATGTCTAGCATTATGAGGAACACGCAAAACACGGCCTCTCGGATAACTCTCCGTCACAAGTGCCAATGGATCCCCATCTCGACTTTTACTAATAAACGCTGTACAGCTAAAATCAGATGTATAGTGATGGAGAATTTCAGGAAGAATGACGAGCTTATCATGCCACAGCATCAAAATACATGAAGACTCTTGCACTGTCTGGTTTAATAGGTCAAGCCCACGAATACGCACACGGCATGTGCATAATATCAAGCGGATCATAAATTTCGCTGTATGTGCAATCAGACGGGGAAGCCAGTACCTCTTCCAATTTTTCATTATAACAACTCCATCACAGACTCAGCTGCACGGATACTTGTTCGACTAGAACCGATCTTCTGAGAAAGTCTCTGACACCCCTTAAGGCATTGTTCTCTTTCAGGACTATCGGAATATAAACTCCTTAAATGACCGAAAATATTCGCTGCGGTCAATCCTTTCTTTATCAGTTCAGGAAAGATTTCATTTCCCAAAAACACATTGACGATGCAGTAAAAAGGAAGATTTGTCCTTAAAATGTATTTCGCATAAAAACGATTTAATGGGGTTAGTCGGTACACGACAACTGTCGGACGCTGATGCAATGCCAGTTCAAAAGTGACTGTCCCAGATTTAGCTACGGCACAACGGCTGTCTCTCATCAACTCATAACGATATTTTTTAGGAACAATAAAAATAGAATTTTTTAATTCAACAAAACGGTCGATCACCTGATGCAACATCTGCTCTAAAAAATCATCAGCGCATGAAATTCCAAAAATGACTTCCGGATGTTTTTGCTTAAGCAAAACTGCCGCTTCCAAAATGATCTGCAGATTGCGTTTAATCTCTCCTGAACGACTCCCCGGAAACAATGCAACGATCTGCTTTGAATCGGGAATCCCCACTTCACTTTTCCAGTCATCTTTGTATTGATGAAGGGCTATCTGTTCCTTTACAGGCGACCCGACATAATCCACTTTAAGCGTTGTCTTTGAGAAGTAAGGAGCTTCAAAAGGATATATCGTCATTAATAAATCAAAGGTCTTCGCCATCTCAATAGCCCTGTACGAGCCCCAAGCCCAGACAGAAGGGGAGATATATTGAATAATTTTTCCGCTATATCCCTTTTTTCTCAATGAATTCGCCATCCTAAGATTGAATCCAGGATAATCGACAAGAATGACTGCATCAGGAGATGTCTCCAAAATCGTTCTTCTTATGGTAAAAAAATGTTTAAAAAGACGCGGCAAAGCACGGAGAACATCAGATAACCCCATGACCAAAAAATCTTCCATAACCAAGGGGCCTTGGACATTTTCAGCTCTCATTCGAGGGCCTGCAACACCTTCGATATGAATGCCTGGGCATTTTTCTTTAATCGCACGGACCAAAAGACTTCCGTGCAGATCCCCGCTAAGCTCGCCGACAAACACAAAAATGCGTTTAGATTGAAACCTCATGAGCCTTCTCTAATGTATTTTTTCTATAAATAAGCATTAAGTTCCGGATATAAGGGATGATGCCAAACGCCGGACCAATAAAATTGACCGGGTCATGAATCTGCAAGAAATAGAGCAAACACATCCCTTCGCCAACCAAACTGGTCCACCAAAAAGCCCTGCCTAAATAGCTCGTTTGCCGTTTCTCCGCATACCACCACTGAATCCAAAAACGGCTTCCAAACAAAAGCAATCCGATAAATCCCAATAAATGCCATCCCCATGAAATATTGAGGTTCGCATTGTCCTGCCACGGGGTCGAGGGAACCCTAAACCACGCTCCGTCATTGCCTATCACAAAATGTCCCTGTATCGCAAAAGCTACAACAATGGTCAAGACCGCAGCAGCGAGCAAACCAACAGTATAACGTTTTGAGACCTGCTTTTCAGAGGGCTGCATGAGATTCAAATTTCGCCACGAAATCACACTATTACACACTTGAACAAGACACACATGAAATTGCATCTGGATAAACGCATGAACTGCCAACAATACATTGCCACATAAAGACAGCCGCCAAAATGCCGGCACCACAACACTGCGTCCCTTCCTCTCACTCGTTAACCACTGAATCAACATTCTACTCGTAAACGCTATGGCAGCAAGAAACCCTAAGGGATATAAAAATTCACGCCAATGTTCGCTCATGAAATCTCTTTTTTAATCCGGTAACTCAAACGACGCTTCCACATCCACCGAACAGCTAACATGTCAGCTATAGTATTGAAGGAGCGATTGAAAAAATTATACTTTGTCGTCCCTTTAGTCCGTTCACGATGATTCACAGGAACCTCAATGACACGAAACCCTTCGATCTTAAAAAGAGCCGGTAAGAAACGATGCATCCCTTTAAACATTTTAATATGATGCAGACATTCCTTCCTGTAAACCTTAAGGGAACATCCTGTATCTTGAATGTCGTCGTAACAAAGACGGCTTCGCACAGCATTAGCCAACTTTGAGGTGATTTTTTTGTGCCATGGGTCACGTCGATTCACACGGTGACCGCAAATCAAATCTCCTTTAGCAACCTCCGCAAGAAGCTTTGGTATATCCGCAGGATCATTCTGCCTGTCGCCATCCATGGTGATCACCCACTCTCCTCTAGCAGACTTGAATCCCGCATCAAAAGCACACGACTGACCATGATTGCCGTCGAAAGACAATATACGTAAAAAAGGCTTCTTTTTAGAAAGATTAGACAAAATCTCTAAAGTCGAATCTGTCGATCCATCATCAATACAGATAAGCTCCCAAGGATCTCCAAGCTTTGTCATTACGGGCTCTAATTCACTAATTAGATCAATGACATTTTCTTCTTCATTTTTCAAAGGAACAACTATTGAGTACTTCATCACTGGTAAAAACTCCTATAAAAAGGCCTATTATATATGAAAAAAGATACAAAGTCGAGGTAAAATTTCTAGGTTTATCAGACAGGCGTTCTATAAACTTCTACTGTTTATAAGTGATATGCGCTTTGCCGTTTGGAAGAGGAAAAGCAAAAACAATGGGTTTGGCTTCTTTTGGCATAGTAGCATAGATTCTTACCATAGCCGGGAGTTGTTGGTACTCTGCCAACCAAAACTGCTTGCTCCAGGCTCCTTTCGGTTCAGGCGAGGGCTTATCGTTTTTTTTCACAGTGTCGTTCCCTTTCTTCTCTTTATCGGCTTCGACCTCTGTTTCCCTACTTGGTGGAACGTAAAATTCAAACGTTAAATTGTCTACTCCTCCTAAAAGAATCTCCTTCTTCATAGGCGGCAATTCATTCCCTTTCCAACGTTTCGGTGAGGGCCAGTAAGCTAATGTCAAATTACCAGACCCATCAAGGAAAATTCTCCCTATCACGTGGTTCGAAAATTTTTTATCCAAACAAATTTTATTATCAAAAGTAAATATCAAGCTCTGACTTCCTGGTTTCGTCAATCCATCGTCACCCACAGACATAAAAACAAAATCTTTGTCTCTATCTGTTTCAGAAATTGTTCGAGGGAGAACTTCAGCCAAACGGGTTTCCGCATAACGCTTTTGAAAATTCTGATTGATCACACCTTCCGTCTCAATATCAATTTCGCCGACTTGTCGATAGAAAAATGTCAATGTCGTCAGGATAATAATCGTTAACGCCATCGCGATGATCATTTCAATGAGCGTCACAGGGTGTTTTTTCATTTAACTTCCACCGCAATATTATAGGTGTATGTTGGCTCCTTCACCGGCTTGGAGACAAAAACTCCTTGTTTTGGAGTAAATTTAAAAATAAGATTTAGTAAATAAGCCGCATGATTATCCTCAGAGGACTTCTTATATTTCTTTTTCTGGAAATAATACACTCCGTTGAAAGGAAATGTATGATCATATCCTAACCTTCTCAATATGGCGTCATCTATCGGTTGTGATTTTTCCCCTTCAATCGCTCCCCAAGGGATCTCATTAAGATATAACTGCTCCAATGTGTCGACAAAAAGGAGGTTTACAAAATGATCGAGCTCAACAGTCGCTACAAATTGTTTTTCCGACCGCAAAATAAAAACATGGGGATAGATAAGCGGCAAAGCACAAAAAACAATTAAAACAAAGGCGATCAAAACCTCCAAAAGCATCACATAACGGCGATTTATTCGTTGAAATTTAATCCTAGAAACGGCGGTTGAAAGCGGTAAATTAACACAATCTTTTGAGCCATAACCTTTTGAAATGGTGGGCGCCTTCACCATCTGGGAATGATCGCCCACCACATCAAATGGTTCTAACTCAATTTCTTGCATCACTTTACCGCCTTAAACTGCCGTTTCTAGGTTTATTTTTTCCCCCGCCCAGGCGAAGCTCCCTTTTTAGGAACATCCTCATTTTTAGGTTCGTCATCCGAACTTTGAGGTTCTATTTTTTTAACCTGCTCAGGAATTTTTAATACAGTATCTTGTGTCAACTTTGTATCAAAATCAACATCTCTGTCAGCACAAATTTTGTCTGCTTCTTCCTTTGTTTCAACACTTACAATAGGATGTGGATAACCGACCAAACAAATATAAGTCTGCAGTGTCCCTGCCGGCGGATTTTCATTATCTGTGGTGGCCAACCTCATGATACCGCGGCTCATCACAGCCCCGGAAGAAAGGAATTTTACATCGAGTTTCCCTTCGGAAATTTCACTGATGAGTTCATCTTGAAAAAAGACCCCTCGAATTGTCTTGAGTACACCTTTACGTCTGTTAATTTCCTTCTGGACATGCCCCGAAAGGAGAGTATCCATCTCAAGCCAATACTCAATACCTTTATTACCAGGAGATTCCTTAAACATCACACGCACATCAGTGTTCATGATGGTCATGATGTTTTGAGCTAAATTTAACTCATCGACAATCATGCTAACTTCATTTTGGAATCTTTGAGCAGTGAGAACCCTATTGATGCTCACGGCGACGACTCCCGATACGAGAGCCAATATCGCCATGACAATCAATATTTCCAATAAGGTTATCGGCTGCTTCCTGAGAGACTGTGGCATATCATTAGTCATTAAAAAGAGATTGATGTGTCCTCTTATACTCGTCAAACTTTCTAGATTCCACACGAATAGCACCGTTCTCATTAACACTTACCTGATACTCTTCACCCCATCCATCTTTCAATAGAGACTTTGGATCATGAACAAGCGGCGATGTGATAATAAGCTCTCTCCACTTACTCTGGATCTGATTCGTTAATTCCGGATTTTTTGCAGCTTCTATATTCAAGATAGTTTCTACTTTCTCAATACCTGTTTTTGTCTTAAAAGCTTTTCCTTCATCAAGACTCCCTCGATAGTTATAAGCGATGACTCCGGTAATCAGTGCTATCAAGAACATGACAATCATGATTTCGATCAAAGTAATGAATCTGCGTTGAATTGTGCATTTGTGCATACGATTTTCCTTTTGTTATACTGCTAACGAACTGACATCTGTCAACGGCAACAAGATTGCCAGCAATATGGTTCCTATTACAGCCCCCATAATAATCAAAATGGCGGGCTGTGCCAAGGCCATTAACCGATTTAATGTTTTCTCTAAATCCAACTCGTACATTTCAGCTATCTTATTAAACATCACAACGACGCTGCCGGAATCCTCTCCAATAGCCAACATCTGCGCAAGCATCGGTGGAAATAGTTTCGATCGCGCAAGTTCTTTACTCAAAGCGCTCCCCTCAATAATCCTCGCTTCGGCATGCTTCACCTCTTCGGCCATTGTCGTATTACGCATCACACCACGAGAAATTTTAAGAGATTCTATCAGAGGGAGACCTCCCAATAATAATGTTCCCATGGTCCGGCAAAAGCGAGAAACAGCTGCCTGTATCATCAAAGTACGTATCAGCGGCATCTTCAAAAGATTCCTTTCCAACCACAGTTTGCCATCAGGTGTCTTTAACACATAAACAGCATAAGCAATCCCTCCAGCCAATATAGGAATATAAATCCACCAATAATTGCTTAAAAAATGGCTCACAGATAAAACAAGAACGGTGAATCCACTAAGCTTCCTTTCAGCAAAAATTCCTTCAATGGAGGGTACAACAAATGTCAATAAGATGATGATTATCAAAAACGAAAAACAAGCCAAAATCCCGGGATAAACCATTGCCGTAATAATGTCATTTTGCAGCTTTATCTGTTTAGAAAGAAGCGTTGTAAGCTTATCCAAAACGATATTCAAAGCCCCCACAGCCTCTCCCGCAGAAATCATAGAGCTATATAAGGTGCTAAAACTATCCGGATACGATGCCATCGCCTGAGATAGTGGAGTCCCTGCCTTGACCTGCTCACACAAACTTAACACAATCCTGTGATATGACTCGTTGCGACATTGTTCTTCAACAGCAACTAAACTTTCGTACAAAGGGACTCCAGCTCCAACAAGTTGGGACAGCTGCAGCGTAAATCCCAACAACTTGTCTCCCTTCAGATTCTGCTGAGACTTTTTCCCTGTCTTCAAGGAGAGCTTAATGATGATCACTCCCATCTCCCGAAGCTTCTCTTTCGCGTCACGCTCGCTCTGAGCTTCAATCAGACCATTCTTTCGCTTCCCCTTAGAATCCATGGCTTGGTATTGGTACAAAGGCATGATTTATTCTCTTTCCTCAACCCCACGCGTCACGCGGAGGACTTCCGATACCGTTGTAACTCCTCGTCTGACAAGATCACTTCCATGAGACAAAATGCTGATCATTCCATTCTCCAAAGCCAAACGACGCAATTCTATCGAATCAGGACTTTTGACGATCTGCTTCTTGATATCATGATTGACAAGCATCAACTCATAGATAGCATGCCTTCCTTTATATCCGGATCCAAAACATGAAGCACACCCCTTACCATGGAATATATGACCGTGAGGAATATCCGAACGTTCCAAACCGATATTGTTCAGTTCACTATCAGGGGGTATATACTCTTCCTTACAATCAAGGCAAATTCTACGTACAAGACGTTGTGCAAGCACTCCAATGACCGTAGAAGAGAGAAGATAGGGCTCAATCCCCATATCGACAAGACGCGTAATCGCAGAAGGAGCATCATTCGTATGCAGAGTGCTCACAACAAGATGTCCTGTTAATGACGCCTGAACTGAAATCTCTGCAGTTTCAGCATCGCGGATCTCCCCAATCATAATAATATCAGGATCTTGACGCAAGATATGCCTTAACCCCGAAGCAAATGTCAGGTTAATTTTTGTCTGCACCCCTATTTGAGCAATCCCTTTGAGGTTGTACTCCACAGGATCCTCAATTGTCATTATATTCGTTTCATCATCATAAAGCTCGCAGACTGCACTATACAACGTTGTTGTCTTACCGCTTCCTGTAGGGCCCGTTACAAGAATAATTCCTTCAGGAACAGCAATCAGAGCCTTAAACTGATCCAAAACAGACGGTAACATGCCCAAAGAATCTAAACCAAGAACGACATTTCCCTTATCTAGTATACGAAGCACAATCCGTTCGCCGCCAACAACAGGCACAGTACTGACACGAAAGTCAATTTCCCTCCGTCCCATTTTCAACTTGATACGTCCATCTTGAGGAAGGCGATGTTCCGCAATATCAAGCCTCGCTATAACCTTAATCCTCGTCATCAGCTGAGCCTGGAATTCCTGAGCAGGCGCATGCCGATTTTGCAATACGCCATCGATCCGGTAACGCACTCGTAATCGATCTTCAAGTGGCTCAAAATGGATGTCCGATGCACCCTGTTGAATCGCTTCAGATAATATCAAATTCAAAAGTCTAATAATAGGAGCTTGGTGCTGCGTATCATCCAATAAATCATAAACCTCAACATCACCCCTCCCTTCATCACCAGTATCGCCCATTTTGGCGATCATCTCCGAGGCGGCTCCATGCTCTCTATTATACACCTCATTGATAGCCTGAAGAATAATATCTTTCGGACTGTAAACACCTCTGACAGGAGAATTGAGCATCAAACGCAACTCTTCAAGAGGCTCCAGATGAAGAGGATCCGATATAGCTACAAAAACGACACCAGATTCCTCTTTAATAGGTAAAACGACATGCTTCTTGGCAAAACTATAAGGGACATGCTTCAAACGCTCTTTCGTCATGCTAAACTGGCTTAAATCCATGTAGACAAGCATACCAAAATCAATGGCAAGCGCCTTATTCATCTCTTCGCTGCCAAAAAAACCGCGCTGAAGTAATTCTTCGTTACTAGAAGGAGACGGAGTCCCTCCCCCATCGGACACATTATCTGCCATCATACTCACCACTGCAAGGCAATGCATTTACAATCCACCCTTCAGCATAGCTTCCTGAAGAACAATCGGAAGGCCTCCAGTACGAAGGACTGCGACAACGATCTGGATCCGGCCCAAACAGCATCCTCATAGTTCCCGCCATCACCCGATTTTTCTCGATATCGCGCGCAGCAACAAGACTGCAAAGAAATTCTGGAATATCTCCAGGACGGCGCCGCATCTCCTCACATTTTATCCTTTCAAAGTCGAAAAGCGGATCTGATATGATCGTTGGAGTGATAAAAATAAACATCTCAACCTCACTGTCGGCCAACTCCCGATAGCTGAAAAGTTTGCCAAGACAAGGGATTTCTCCAAAAAATGGAATCGATTCTTTGTAATCGTCCGTCGTTTTCCTGCGGAGCCCTCCAAGAATAATCGTCTGCCCATCCGGCACGCGGACTTCATTGGTGATGTGGCGCCGCGTCACGTCCGGCTGGTCAGGAGAAAGTCCAGGCTGAACCGTATCAAATGTGATGTCTGTATCCAAAGTTACGTAGTTTGGATCATCGGGATGCTCCATATCGTCATTAGTGATATGGATTGTTGGTGTGATATCGATGGTGATCCCGTACTGCGCACGCGTAAATGCTTTTTCCAGGGTATTTCCTTTCGCTGTTTCAACGTTAAAAATACCTGTATTAATAGATGTTTCCTCGACAATAGCAATTGTCGCAGCCGTCTGGTTAACAGCCACTACGGACGGACTCGCATTGATCTGGATATCATCCTGCGTCATCAAAAAGCGATACGCAATATCATAAGCAGGCAGTCCGCATGTTTGCTTTTTTGAAATAAAATAATCGAGAATTCCCGTAGGAATTGTCAGAGGATCGTTCCACGTGAGACAAGAAGCTGTAACTTGACTTGCACAATCTCCAATCTTCAATAAATTTAATCCAAAATTATTCTGCTTTGCAATCCGTCGTTCGAACAAAAGACACTCTATCTGAACCATTCTCTTGGCAACATCAAGCTTCTTAATTAGCTCCTTAATTTTCGGTAATATGTCCGCTTCAATCACCATTGCAATGGAACCTGTTTTGAGGTCCACAATAAAATTGTCTCGATCCTTATTCGTCGTTGGTGTAGGTGTTCGCCGCGGTTCCACAGGAGATGGGTTAACAATATAGTTCCCTTGCTGATAGTAGCTCGTCTGATACAGCTCAGAAGGCAACATATCAACTTCTTTTCTAAGGATCTGATCCGCTATCTGCTCAGCCGTAGCCGGAGGAAATGGGGGAGGGGACATTCCAGGTGGATACTCCTCAAGACCTTGCCTCCCAGGAGGAACTCTTGCCATAAGAAAATAAATACGCTGCAACACTTCAGCAAGCTCTTCAGGATCGGAGTGTCTTGCTGTATACCAGAAAATCGTCTTCTCGCGGGCCTCTCCGACTTGACTCTCAACTTGCTTAATGATTTGTTCCGCTTTTCTGATCTCCTCTTTCGTTCCCACAAGGAACAAAGCTCTTGCAACATTCCCTAAAGCAATGATTTTCAATCCACCAGATTCTGCGCTCTCTTGGGCATTTGCCGGTCGATAACGAGATGGAGGAGGCATCGGGCCTCGCTCTCGGTCTCTTGGGTTCATCAGATTCTTCGGAGGCTCTACACCTTCATTTGTCTGATCAAAAATTGCAGCAAGGACTTTAGCCATTTCTTCAGGGTCAACACGAGTTACCGGAAACACCTTAAATTCTTTGTCACCCTTGTTTGCAGCAATAAAGTCATAAAGCTTCAACAAATCCTGTAAATCGGAAATCGGACCGATTACAAAGATATCCCTTCCAATTTGCTGCAATGTCGTGCTATTCGGATTAACAAATTTATCTAAAAATAACCACGTGCGCCTCACTTCTGCAGGCTCAGGGGACAAAACAAAGCACACACGGGAATCGAGAGGAAACAAATCAAGATCTTTCCTCTTATTTGTCATGAGCTTAATCGAAGAGCGGTCATCCCTGACTAAATACAACTGCCGCAGGTAGGGATTTAACTGTTTGTACCCGACTCCATTTTGACTAAGAATTAAATCGAGGGTTTCTCCCCAAGAAGATCGGGGAATAAGAAGATTAGAATCAACACTCAACCGCATCGTGGCAATTTCAGGAGAGAGCAAGTACACATAGTCTTGCGCCCCATAATCCATCACAAGCTGACCTAATGTTGTCTCAGGCTGATGCCACAAACCGTAGGGTTCCGTCTGCCCAGTCTGAACACTCATCTCACGCCAGCTATTCTCCAACCCCTCCATATGCGAACGAATCTCATTAATCCTTTTCAAAAGGAGGTGATATTCTTCAGGCGAAGCTCCCTGGTCAAAGAGATCGTTAACCTGACGATAAAGCTGAGCTAGTTCCCCTTCAGAGTGGCGCAACTCGCGGTTGATCTCTACCAGATAGCGATGCATATCGGGAGTCAAATCACCTGTTTGTTCGGTGAAACTAGCCTTCTTTTCGCTGATTGTTTGACAAAATCCTGTTAAGGGGATAGCGCAAAGGATAAAAATAGATATTATTGTTTGTCTAATCATCATTATTGTCATCTTCTTCATCGTCATCATCATCTCGTTCATATCTGCCTTGTTCCTCTTCCCTCGAATAAGGCCTAATCTGCGGAGCCCCTGGTAATCCTTCCGTACGCTCCGTCCCACTCTTTACCACAGGAGACTGATTACTTTCTTGCGTTTTCTGCTTTTTTTCAGGTCCGGATGCTTTTCTTTTTGTTTTGGCCTTAGTTCCCCCGTTCTGTTGCAACGGAAACTCAACAGCCACCATTTCCGATCGAGCAGCGTTAAAAAAATAACCCACAACAACCTGTTGATCTTCTTTTCGTTCTACACGATCGAATACAAAAAGAGGGCCTACCTTCTTTCTTTCAACATAATCATCAATATCTTTCGGACTAGAGAGTTTTTTCCATACGGAATCAGAAAATAAGAGCCAATCATGCGGACTTAGCAGCATCCTTTCTTTATTAACTTCAAAAACAAACTGTGAACGAGTCCTGGCTCCGAGAAATTTAAAGTTTTGTTCTAGATTTTTTGGTACCCATGGTTCATTGGCTCGGATGAGATTCAAGGAAACTTTTCCCTTACCGTCAATATCCCAAAGCTCCAAATTCATGATTCTTTCATCAATTTTTTTAACACACATCAATACATTTTTCAGCGAGGCTGTTCCAGGCTTTACAGATTTCCATCGACCGTCATTCCAGATCAAACAATCTCCAAGTCCGACATAAACGGAATAAACGTCGTCCCCTTCGCCAAAATCGATTCTTTGTTTGCTGATCAAAGCTTTATACTCTTCTCCACCGTGCTCTTCTAAAAATTTATCGACACCATACCATTTCGCCTTTTGGCGGGCCAACAATGTTCCGTCAACACGGAATTTTCCCAATTCCCAAGAATTCTGACTGCCAAAACGGGCAAACTCTTTTTCAGGCAACATGAATTCTGCATAAGATGTTGGTTCGGAAATAACCAGTCCATTACCTCCATCCATCCAGACATTAACAACAGCTTGATTTGCCTGGGTTTTCGCAGTGACCCATAGATCTGTCGGTTCGTTGTTCGGGGAAAAGATATACTGATTTGGAGATATCTTTTTATCATAGAGTATATAAGAACGTTTCTCAGGAAACACAGGGGTTGGAGATTTGTTCCCCGTAAAAGAAAAAAATAAAGTCAATTTGTCTTCTTGAGCGTCAGGTCTTCCATTTTTTCCATAATAAACTAAATAACGTCTCAGATCCGGAAGCTGTACACTCAATGGAGAAAATCTCAATTGAAGGGCTGGGGAAGATATCGATTGATATTCATCAGGGGTACGTCTAAAGGAACCTTTTGGAATGGTTAACTTCTTTACGACTGTATCGCTAATAGGAAACGATCTCTGGCGGATAGCAACAAAATACAAAGAGGCAAGCAAAAGCACTGCTATAATCCCACAAGCCGAATAGTTTACTAACACAACCCATTTTCTGACCATGACACCCCAATGTATGAGCTAAGGGACTAAAAAAAACAATCTAAACAATTGGGCCGCGCGAAAGCTCCCGCGGTTAAACGATCAAAAACTGCCCCATATTATAATATTAGGTTGTTTTCGATAGTTTCAACCCCGGGGTTTTGGCGCCGCCGAATCGTTTAGGTTATTTTTTCCAGTTCCTAAGAGACTGCGCTAAATCGCTTAAATTATTTTGCCCAGTCACTAAAACGCAGTATAACACTCGACAGAAAAATATAGAAGTAATTAAAAGGATTCTAGACTTTATACATTTTTGATTCGGAATAAACCATGTCCACTCCCCATAATATCCTAATCACAAGCATTTCAAAGAAAATTCCTTTGATAAAAGCCGTACGAAAAGCCCTCGAAAATATAGGATCGGGGAAAATTTTCGGCGGAGACAGCAATTTTTCCTGTATCGGCCGTTACTTTGTCGATGAATTTTGGCTGATGCCTTTTCAAGGAATTTTAACCATCGATGAAATCATAGACTTCTGTAAACAAAAAAATATCAGAGCGATCATCCCTACACGTGATGGAGAACTCCCATTCTTCGCTAAACACAAAGAGCAGTTAAATCAAGAGGGTATCGCCTGTCTGGTCCCGTCGAAAAAAACAGTGGAACTCTGTTTGGACAAATTTTTATTTTATACATTCCTAGCAAAAAACAAACTTCCCGCAATTCCAACAGCAAAAAATATCAGTGAAATCGATGCCCAATCTTATGTTGTCAAAGAATGTTTCGGAGCGGGTTCAGTATCGATAGGATTAGATCTCACGCTATCCGAAGCAAAAGAATGGGGTACAAAATTAAAACATCCAATTTATCAGCCCTACATCCACGGGACTGAATATAGTCTCGATTTGTATATAGACCACCAAGGATCATGCCTAGGATCTATAGTCAGGGAAAGGGAGCTTGTTTGCGATGGAGAATCTCAGGTCACAGTCAGCGTCCATCATCCGGAGATTGACCATTTGTGCCGCAAAGCCGCCGAATTGCTTGGAATCAGAGGACCGGCTGTGTTTCAGGTCCTTTCCGACCGATCAAAACATCTCCATTTAATCGAGTGTAATCCCCGTTTTGGCGGTGCATCGACACTTAGCGTCATGATGGGATTGAAAATTTTTGATTGGTTTTTTCAAGAATCATTCAATCTACCATTAACCCCTTTTCATCGCCCTCCGAATGAAATGCGACAAGTCCGCTATCCTGAAGACATCGTCATCGATATACCAGACGTCGTTCAAAATTTGGCATTTCTAGCGCGCCAAAACCCCGGAGATCGAACATCGTAAATAGGAATCCTCATGGAATACATTTGCCTGAAACAACAACTCTACACAGATGGGAAATACTCATTAACCCCGCTAAGACATCAAGATATTTTTTTAATAAAGAAATGGAGGAATGAACAGATCGAGGTATTGCGACAAAAAGAACCGCTAACCGATGCAATGCAAGAACACTATTTTCACAATGTTATCACCCCTTTATTCACACAGAAGCATCCCGAACAGATTTTGTTAAGCTTTCTCCTCGATGGAAATCTTATTGGATACGGAGGAATCGTCCATATCGACTGGCCAATAAGTCAAGGAGAGGTTAGCTTCTTAGTCGAAACGGTACGTTCAAAAGATGAAGAGATCTACAACAATGACTTCGCTTCTTTTTTAAAATTAATCAAGCAGTTAGCTTTTAAAGACCTTCATTTGCACCGTCTCTATACGGAAACATTCGACATCAGACCATTACATGTTGCCGTATTGGAAGAGCAAGGCTTCCATTTTGAGAAGCGCTTAAAAGACCACACGTTTAAAAATGATAAAATTATGGACTCGTTAATACACGGATGTTTCTCCCATGAATAGAAAGAAAATTTTTGTCAGTGGTGGTGCAGGGGTCATTGGCACAGCCCTTGTCAACACCCTTATTCAAATGGATGCGGATGTTTTTGTCGGAGACCTCAAACCGGAACCCGCAGCATGGAAAAATGTTTTACATTATCGTCAAGGCGATCTGATCACACTAACTTCCCAGGAAATCGCCGCATTTGAACCCGAAGTGTACTTTCATCTAGCAGCGACATTTGAACGGTCAACCGAAACATACGATTTTTTAGAGGACAACTTTCATCACAATATAGCCCTAAGCCACCACTTGTTGAAGCTTCTCAAAGATATGAAAAGCCTCAAAAAGATTATTTTTGCCTCGAGTTACCTTATCTACGATCCAGCCCTCTACCTGAATAAAGATGCGGCTCCTCTCAAAGAAGATGCTCCCATATCACCACGAAATATCTGCGGTATGGCAAAACTCCTTCATGAACGAGAACTTCTCTTCCTCAAACTCTTCAGACCGGAAATCCAAGTCGTCAATGCAAGAATATTCCGCAGTTATGGAAAAAACTCCAGAGACATTATTTCTCGCTGGATACAGGCATTATTGAAAAAAGAAAACATCTCTGTCTACTGTCCTGAAGGGAAATTCGACTTTGTCTATGCCGAAGATGTAGCTAAAGCTTTAATCAATCTTTCAAAAACGGGTTTTAACGGTGTCGTCAACGTGGGAAGCGGGCGGGAACGGTCAATAAACGAAGTTTTGGATGTATTAAAAACTCATTTTGGCAATATTAGCTTCAATCACGAGAACACCAATATTCCACGCGAAAACTCTCAAGCGGATATGACCCTCTTTCATTCATTGGTCAATCAAACTTTCCTCCCTATAGAAGAAACAATCCCCGAAATGATTGCGGCTTCGAAAAAGAGATAATTTAATCCTGACTCAACAATGAGTCATGATGATCATGACATGAAATCACCTCAGATTTCTTCAATAGAAACCCCTATAGTTTACACCATTGCGTGAACATGCAACGGTGTCAACTCAATAATTTTATTACATTTTTTTAAGACACACAACTTTTTATCATTTTTTATTATTAATTAATTGATTATAAACAGTTAGATTTATATAATAAAAAAACAAAGGTAATAAATATGGGTATACCTTCTCTAACTTCCTCGTCAGATCATCCTATAGAGCCTCCGTACATGTTCACGGGTGCTTAACAAAATCGCCACGCGATTTTCTTAACCACCCAC
>JBAWZJ010000008.1:0-17077 GCA_037143085.1 Parachlamydiaceae bacterium
CTATATTAGGGGCCGTCAAGGAAGGGCTTCTATTGCACAAACTATTACTATCGATTCCTGGTGTCAAATTAGCAGAACTGCCCGTTACTCGTTTACCTGACTATGAGGGACGGCAACAAGATAGCGCTATGGAATTAAAACAGCGATGGTATAACGGAGATCTTGCTCAATTCATTGCGAAAGGAACTATTCCTATTGATCTCAAAAATCTATCAAAAACAAGGCCCTTATCAAAAAATGCACAATTAAACATTGTTCTCGATGTTGCAAAAACTTTAGCGTTATTCCATGAGAGAGGATATATTCATAGAGATGTTAAACCCCTAAATATTCTATTAGGGTTTGATGAAGAGAAAAAAGTCACAGGCTTTCTATCAGATTTCGATTTAGCTACAAAAGCAGGGTTTGTTGATTTTATAGGCCATTATATGTATTGGGATGAGTCATCGCAAGCTGGATGGGTGCTTCCTTCATGTGATTGCTATGGCTTGGGTATGGCTCTAGGTGAATTATTTCTTCCAGGATTTTATCCTGGCGACATCGATTCCTTTAATCCAGAAAATTTCGTTTGGGCTGCGATTGAGAAGGACTTAAATGGATTGGGGTCTAGAGCCGGGGACAGAATAGAAGCTGCTTTCATCGTATGCACATCAATCTCTGATGTTAAAACAACTTTGGCTGAAAAGTTAACTTCGAAAGATTTAACGAAATCGGAAAGAGATTTTCTTATTAATCTAAAAAAAGATATCTTGATTGCGGAGACAATAGGTTCAATTGTTGACGAGCAAATCAGAGGCAGTCCAACTGTTTTAGATTACCTCGTGGCTAATCCCACTATAGCGGAAGAGGTTAATAGTGATGACATGGAAACGAAAAAAGCTGCGCTCGTCAAGGTTGAAGAGGGATGCAATTTTTTGTCAGCTACAAAAATGTGTTCTATTCTTGAGGGTTTGCAACAAAATCTTCAGCAGCTTGAGTAGTGGTCTCTGGAAAATTCATTTTTTTGGCATGATGGGTAAGGTCTAATTTATGGCATTTCTACCATATCCCATTATTGCTTTTCTGGCCATTTGTGTATTCGCCAGCGTCCACTTGTGGGCCGGTCGGTTAACCCGTTTAAATAACGATTTTCAAGCAAGGTTTCTATCTATTGGAGGAGGCATTGCGATTTCTTACGTGTTCCTCGATCTACTTTCAAAGCTCTGTGCTGGAGATTTAGTTGTTCGAAAAGCCCTTACAGGGGTGTTTCCTTTTGCTGAACGTCACGTCTATATCATGGCTCTATTAGGATTTCTCTTGTTTTTCATTGTCGACCGCTTCGAAGGGGGAACGTGGAAGCGAGTTTCGACCGCGCTTTCAATAACATCATATTCCCTATTCAATTTCTTCGTTGGATATGCGGTGACATATAAAGATGACCCCGATATTCAACCTCTAGCCTTATTTACATTTGCTATGGCGCTCCATTATTTCACTAACGATTATACATTGACTCGGGATCATCCGGATATGTACCGGAAGGAGGGGCGGTGGATTTTAATTGGTAGTTTATTTATGGGGTGGTTTGTTGGGTGTTGGATCGTCATTTCTCCAGCGGCAATTGCGCTAATCAATGCATTTATAGGAGGAGGGGTCATCATGAACGTGATGAGACACGAACTTCCTTCAGACAATCCGAATAATACAATGACATTTTTGACAGGAACTGTTGTTTATGGGGCAATGCTGCTAATGATAGGATCAAGCTGAGCGTTGACGGAACTTTATAAAGAAGAATGTCAAAAGGGAGAAAATGGCAATAATCGCAAAGACTTTCAATATTAAACTCATGCCGGATTGTTTAAATGTCGTGAACCACGAAGCTTTTATGTTTTCTGCTGCTAATAGTGGGACTTTTTTGATGATTTGCCTGTCTTCCAGAGCAATCACCAAGTGACCTATTTTTTGATCCTTAGCAATTGGTAATTTCAAGTCCTTATCCCAAACTAGTTGGAATTTGAAAACAGGTTCTTCTGCAGGATAATATTCCAGTGCGACATCATCAGTGATGTAAGTTTTGATCGTTTTGCTTGCTTCAGGAAGCTCTAAAGTGAATTTCTGGGGGCCCTTTCTTAATAGGATACGCTGTACTTTCGGTTGGCTAAAAGCTGCTTCAAACATTTTCTTAGAGTCAATAAACATATCTTTTCTGTCATTGACTTTCATTAGAACGGCGATCAATGTTCTATCGCCATCTTTTGCTGCTGCAACGAACGTGTGCTTAGCTAGAGAATAAAATCCGGTTTTGATACCGATTGCTTTTGGATAGAAATAAGGGCCTCGCCTTAATAGTTTGTTCGTTTGAACAAGAGTTGTAGCTTCTTGCTTATTCGTTTTTGGACGGGTATATTGCGTTGTCTTGACAATTTCACGAAAAGTAGGGTTTTTTAATGCCTCTTTTGTGATCAAGGCCATATCATAAGCCGTCGTCTGCTGTTTCGGATGGTGTAGCCCATGTGGATTGCAAAATGTCGTAGAACGGCAGCCAACCCGCTTTGCAAATAGGTTCATTTCTTCGATAAACTTAGGGATCGTTCCTCCCGCGTATTTCGCGATTACATTTGCTGCATCATCTCCTGAAGCTACCATCATGCCATGCAATAAATCTTTTAGAGAAAGTAGTTCTCCGTTCTTGATCCCAATATGACAACCATCGGGAATAAGCAAATGGGCTGGTAGGGTGTAGTTAGATCGACGAAAAGCTGCTTCCGTCACCGTTCCAATGCATTCTTGATCTCCCGCAATCATCACATCCATCCGGTTTCCTGCTTTCTCAAGTGCGCAGATTCCTGTGACAATTTTTGTAATGCTTGCTGGGTAGTGCAAGTCATGAGAATTTTTTTCGTAAAGAATAGCACCCGTATCAGCATTCATTAAAATTGCTGACTCGGCTTCAACGGTTAGAGCTAACTTTTGGGGTTTTGCTAAAGCTAGGGACGAGAAAGATAGAAGAAGTAATGTTAAAAGATGCTTCATGATACCATTTTTAGGTTTTCCGTCTTGATTCTACAGAATAGCGGATCAAAATTCTACATCAAAATTTTTATATATATGGCATTAAACTTGCATAGTTAACAATTGGTTTGGTTGTTATTGTTTGATTATCAATTGGTATATTGATTATAATTGTTATTAAGTGCGGGGTTTTTATGAATGATCCTATTATGTTGGAAGCTTGTTATAAGAGATATATTGAAGACATTGGCAAATGGCTTCCCGATGGAATTGTTGATGTCGATCTCGAGCTACTTCAACAACTAGATCTTTTAAGGTTCCACCCGCCGGGAGTGAAAGATTCCGGGTTAACTAGATATTTTCATGTCATTGAAGCTGATGAGAAACTCACTCTGATTAACGATCAATTTGTTATTTGGATTGTTCCGGAACAGATAGACATGGTTCCGGTTACTTTCACCCTAATCGCTTTCAACAAAGAAAACGAAGTCCAACCAGAGTTGGGCTTCACCACAAGCGGCATATATAATAATTCTCAACTTGTATTGAGACTTCTCGAAAAATTTCTTCAGGAAATTCAAAATACTCAGGACTTATTGGAGAAAATCGCTAAACAATCCTGTAAGTGATAGATAATCCTAATTTTGAATATGTTTCTGTATATGCGGAACCCAGTGTGTTTCCGGTAATTGGTTAACGAAGTTTACGTAACGTGATACAGAAAATAAGTAGTCAGAGAGTCTATTCAAGTAGATAATGACGTTGTCGTTTACATCGGCGTTTCTATGAATAGGGAGGACGCGTCTCTCGGCTCGTCTGCAGACGCTCCGAGCTATATGTAGAAGAGCTCCGGCTGGATGTCCTCCTGGCAGGATGAACGTATGTAATGGGGGGAGTTGATCTTCCATTGCATCAATCCATTTCTCCAACATTTCAATCTCTTCTTTATCGAAACGGGTTTTTTCTATTTTGCTGCTATTAGCAGTCGTTTGAGGCGTTGCTAACGCGGCTCCCAAATCAAATAAAGCGTGTTGAATCAATTCTATTTGGCGTCGAACTTCATTCATCTCTGGACTTTTTGAGAAAAAAGCTAATGCTGCGCCAAGGGTGGAGTTGCATTCGTCAACGGATCCTAGAGCTTCAATAAAAGGATCATTTTTTGGAACCCTTCGTCCTGTAAAAAGAGAGGTTTCGCCTTTGTCGCCTGTTTTTGTATAGATTTTCATTTATTCCCTCCATTCTGGGCATCGTTCAGCAAGTTCTTGTCTTAAGTCTAATAGAGCCTTGGGTTTATGTTCCCGTTTTTGCGCAATTAGCTCGGCATTCCGGAAGTGTTCCCAAGCCTGGTTAAAATCTAAGCGTTCTGCATAAAGCGCTGCCAAATAGTACTCTACAGGGGCATTTGTCGGATCAATATCATGATACCGTTGTAATGCCTCCAACGCCTCGCCTGCTCGATGCAGTTGTAACCATGTTCCCGCTAGACTGAAAATACCATCGCGGAAACGGGGGTATTTTTGCAATGCTTCTTCTAGTGCTTTTCTTTTAGCGACAAGGGTTTCCCTGTTTTCATCGACGTGCAGAAAGGTCGCGCGAATCCCGTCTATGCCGACAACTCCATTGAAGTAATCCTCAGCAACGGTATCTTTTGATACCGCATGGTCGGGTAAGTAGTCGACAACCTGTTTTAATAAGAAACGAGCTTTTTCTTCATCACCTCGAAGGAGGTAAGCATACCCCATGAGTGTGGTCAGTTGCTTGTCTCCAATTAGATATGGTTGAGCTTTCAGGTACGATGCCAGTGCTTTATCATAATCTTGCCTCTCCCAATAGATCGATGCTTGGTTAAAATGGGCCATTCCGATCGTTTCTTTTATATTCCGTTTTTGTAATTTTCTGGTGTCAACTCCCAGGTACTCTTCAGTCGGAATATTGACGCCTCGGGCTGTTGTTTCGATATTAACTTCTTCATGATCACCTATCCAACGGACAAAGATATGACCAGGAGGGGTAACAATCTCGAGATCAAGATTCAATCGCTGCGCCAAGCAGATATAAAGAATTGAAACACCAAGGCAAACACCTCGTCTTGAATCTAAAACAGAAGGTAAAAACGTATAGAGGTCGATATCTTTAGCATAAGAAGAATGGGGGGGGAAGCGAAATCCCATTTCTTCAAAGATGTATTGATTGATCGCTCTGATCTTAGTTTTTGGAGTATCGTATAGGCCGACTCGTGTCAAAATTTGAAGGGCCATTAGGTCTATTGCTGCTTCATAGCTTCGTATCTTGCGCATCGCGTCCGGACTGTTTCCTAGTTGTGAAAGAAGGATTCCTCGCGCTAAGTCGATTTGGGCTGGATGTAATGCCATGACGTCGTCCTCGCTTAAAGCGGAGAAACCTGCAAGGAATCGATTAGGTAAACGGCATGCTAATTGTTCTATCTGTTGCAATTCCCGATCATTAAGCTCTATTCCTGCATCCCCTGGGTGCTTATTGACAAGGCCGATAATTGCTTGAATGGATGAGACTAATGTTGGAGGGAGTGAGGGCGTCTGAGAGGAGTTAACGAGTGTTCCAGAGAGGAGCGTATAAGCGTCCCTCACAGCTTGTTGCCCTTCGGAGGTCTGAGGATAAAGCTCATAAAAGGCGAGGTGTTGTGCTACTGATTTCGGATCTAAACTGTTATATAAGGCTCTTAGCCTGATAGGAGAAACCTCTTGCGAATTCAAAACCGAAAATAATGACAATAGAAGGATTATTGAAATTTTCATGGGGAAATCATTTTAATCATATCTTGTTTCAGTTTTTCATTAGAAACAATCTGTTCGATCGAAGGGAGAAACCGGTAACTCCAGTTTTTATCGGAAATGACTCCAGGTAAATTAATGCGCTCATCTTCCGGATTAGGCCATACCATTTCAGGAAAAAGAGCTAGGTATTCCTGTAACAAGTTGATGTGAAATAAGCTGCCGGACTTGTGACTTGAGTTTAAGATATCAAAGCGCTGTTTTTTTGAAAGGGTTGGTGTATACGTCCATCCTACGGAATTGGCATACAGTTTGGCTTCTTCACTTTGATTTTTCCACCACATTTCCAGTGTTTCCGAATCGTGTGTTGATACCGTTGTCATACTCTCTGCTATATATTCTTTTGGATCAATGAAACTTTTATCTCCTTCCCAGCGTCGTTCCCAACGCATCACTTTAGTGCCGCAGATTCCGAGATTGCGCAAAGAGACCCTGACTTCAGGAGGCACCGTGCCGAGGTCTTCACCAATTGGAAGCATCGAACTATTTTCTACCATTACTTTCATAATGGTTTCTCCATGTTTTATCCATGTGCTCCTATCTTCTGGAACAAAGTGACCATCGCGTGCGGGACGAGATAGAGGGATAGCCCAGATGCGAAAAAAGCCTACAATGTGATCTATCCGGTAAATATGATAGAGATTGGCCGCCACTGTTAATCGTTCTATCCACCAACGGTAGTTTTCTGAGGCTAGCGCATCCCAGTTGTAAAGGGGAAATCCCCATTTTTGCCCTTCCTGGGAGTACATGTCAGGGGGGGCTCCAGCGGCTAGGTCTAAGAGGAAAAAATTGCGGTGGTGCCAAGCATCAGCGCTTTCGCGATTAATGAGAATGGGAATGTCTCCCTTTAAGAAAACACCCTTTTCTTCTGCATGTTTCTTGACCGACGCAAATTGTTTAAAGCAAAGGTATTGGATAAAAATGTGATAGTTAACATCGGAAGGGGGGGGATCAAAAACTGGCCACTGCTCCCATGAGCTCCATCCTTGTTGTATCTTGATCGACTTGAATAGGGCGTATTGAGGGAGCCAAAAGTCGTTATCCTTCGTGAATTTTTTGAAGTCCTCTTGATTAGTAATATTGGCTCCGTGCAAACGGTAATATTCTCGTAAAAAAAAATCCTTTCTTTGTTGAACACTTTTGTAGTCGACCCGTTGGGTTCTGTTGGTTACTATTTGTAATTCGGTAATTTGTCTCTTTAGACTACTTGTTTCCTCTCCACCAGGGAGTTGGCTCAAGCTAAGAAAAATAGGATTTAGTGCATAGGCTGAAAGGGCGCTATAAGGACTTGTTTCTAGTCCTGTATCATTCAAAGGAAGGAGTTGAATGACATCAAAGCCAATAGATTGACACCAGTCAATCAAAGGAATCAGGTCAAGATATTCTCCAATGCCACAGCTTTTATTCGAATGGAGGGAAAATAAAGGAAGGGCGATGCCGTGGTGATTCTTGATTCCAATTGCTTCCCACTGAGAACCAGTTGCAGAATTCGTTAAGTTTTGAAAAATGCTGTTGTCCATCATAACTTAACTATCTCAAAAAAAAAGAAAAAAATATACGAAAAAGGGTGAAAAAAATAGTATGTGTTTTTACGTAAGGTTTTCTATGTGGATGAGAAATGCTTTGGCGGTTGTTCTAGTCTCGCTTGTTTCCTTTTCAGGAAATATGTCGACGCTTGGTGCTGTCACGACTCAATGGGTTGGAACGACCAATGATCTTGCTAATGCTTCTAATTGGAATCCTAGTCTACCCAATAGTGGTAGTAAAGCTGTTTTTGGAACGGCCTTCTCTTATACTCCTCAACTCAATACAGAAAGCTTTGTTGCCCAACTGCTAAATTTCAATTCATCGACATCCGGCTATATATTTACGAATCAAAACTCTTCTTTGAATATTCAAGGAGCGGATCCTTCAATCCCTTGTGGTGTATTGAGCTCTTCTACTGACACTCAAGTATTTAACATTGTAGATGGGGGATCATCTACATTTTATAATAATGCGAATGCTTGGCTAACCGGAAATACGGGATCTATTCAGTATAATGTGGGCGATCCTGTAGCCCCGAGCGCCGGCGCAATGAATTTTGTCCAAGAATCTTCTGCTGGAGGATCAACAATTAAGGTTGTTGGAAGTAACCATTTGGGGGTCTCTTTTTATGATTCTTCGACCGCCGGAAGTGCGCATATAAATCTAGGAGAAAGTGTACATCAAACCTACGGTTCATTGTCTTTTCACCAGCAAGCTGGCGCTGAGAATTCTATCATCACAGCTTTTCAAGGGTCTGCAGTGAACTTTTATGACGGATCGAGTGCGCAATCATCTACTATGACAATAGGAGATCCTTCCATCGAATCGGAAGCTTTTGTATTTTTTGGAGGAGTATCAACTGCAGGAAGTGCGACAATGAACGTTGCCGGAGGCTCAGGTTATACAAGCTCTCTAAGCGTTATAACTTTTTATGCATCCTCAAATGCAGGAAGTGCAGATATTACGATAGGAAATAATACTTATGACAGTTATGGAGCGATGTACTTTGATGATGAAGCGGGAGCCGCCAATGCAACCATAACAGCTCTTCAAAATTCTACTGTTTATTTTTATTCCTCCAGCAGCGCTCAGGGGGCCACGATTAATTTAGGAGATAACAATGCAGGAGCCACCGCGTTGTTTTTTGGAGGTGCGGATGCTGGGTCGTCACAAATCAATTTACAACATAATTCTTCAATATTTTTTGAAGAAGCCTCTAACGCTAAAAATGCGACAATATCTTTGAAAAATAGCTCCTGTGTCTTTTCAAATCAAAACGGTCCCGGCACGCCAACTTCTGGAGCTGGGACGTCAAAAATAACAGCTTCGAGTTCTGAAGTTGCTTTTGGTGGTTTAACAAGTGCTGAAAATGCACAAATTCAAATAGGAACCCTTATCCCTTCTTTGACAGGGGGACTATTACTGTTTTTTGGTAATTCTACCGCAGATTTTGCTTCTTTGTATGGCGTTGGAAATGCCTCTATTACGTTCTTTAACCAATCTCAAGCGGCATCGAGCACGATTTTCCTCGGCGAAGATGTTTATGGAAATATGGATTCAAACGGGACAGTTGTTTTTACCAATCAGGCGGATGCTGGTTCATGCACAGTGACAACACATCAAAACTCCTTGGTTGTATTTTCTCAAGAAAGTACTGCTAGTCAGAGTTCTATTATTTTAAACGATGATTCGAGATTGTCTTTTTCTGATAATACCTCCTCAGGTTCAGCGACAATCACTGTTGGTCCATTAGCCTCTATCAATTTTGAACAGGATGGTCCAGACACTTTTACAGGAATGTTCCTTGGTGAAGGATCGATCTATAAGACGGGAAGTGGATCTCTCACGTTGGCTTCTGATAATAGCGCATTTGGTGGTTTGACAACAGTTACAGTTGGTGGGCTAATTCTAAACAACATCCTTGGAGGAAATCTTCTTATTCAGAATACGGGTATTCTCTCAGGAGTCGGGACCATTCTCGGAAATCTGTCAGTTAACACAAATGGGCAAATAGCCCCGGGAAATAGTATTGGAACACTAGCCGTTGGCGGCAACTACGACCAAAGCAACTCAATTTATCAAGTACAAGTGAATGGCGCAGGAGGGGCTTCTCTTATTAATGTTCAAGGGACGGCAACTTTAGGAACCGATGCTGGAGTGAATGTTACACCGCTTTCCATACCGACAGGAGCCGTTTTCACTGTCCCTATAGTACATGCTGATGGAGGGGTATCTGGGGTATTCTCTAGTTTAACAACGACAAATCCTCTGTTGACGGCAGCTCTTTCATACGATCTGAATAATGCTTATCTCACCTATGAAAATGCCCTGACAACGATAGCGACAACTTACAATGAACAGCAGGTTGCTGATCAACTGGTAACAATAGCTGATCTGACAGCTCAAGAGTTGGCTGTGATGACGACATTAATGGCTCTTCCATCAGGGCTGCAGTCACAAGCTCTTAATCAAATGAGCGCTCAACAATACGCGACACTGTTAATTAGCGGGGAGGAGTCCACCCGATCCTTCCTTCGTAGGCTTTATGATCCGTTGCGTCCATTTACAACAGGTTCTTTATGTTCTTGCCATTGTGGAATGGATGTCTGGGGCATGGGGGGCTGGGAGAAAAGTTCGTATGGAGATGAGACCAATGCTGACGGATTCACAAAGACAGGATATGAGGTTAGTTTAGGCGGCCAAATATGTTTGCAGCCGCAATGGGTCGTTGGCGCCGGAATTACCTATGAGAAGGGACATTTTGATTATCATATCGGCGGAACTGGCACGGGCCATACAATCCTTGGAGCTATCTATGCCCTCTATCGTCCAGAATGCTTCTACGTGATGGCAGACCTTGTGATGGGCGGCTCTAAACAAAGCATCCATAGACCTATCGATATTGGATCGATTCATTATCGAAAATATGGAAAACCGGTGATGTTTCAAAGTGCTTTATATTTAGAGTCTGGAATCGACTGTTGGTACGATAACATGTTATTTCAACCATTTATAGGTCTGGAATGCGGCTATTATGACCGTTTTAGGTTCAAGGAAAAAGATAGTGACTCGTTCTTAAGTGTAGCTGTAAATAGAAAAAGTAGTGGGAATGTTAATAGTCGCTTGGGATGTCACTTTAGCAGTGAATGGTATACGTGTTTATCATTAGCCATCGATGCAGCCTGGCAGTGTCGGATGATCTCGTTGGATCATAGCATTAAAGAGCAATTCACCACATTTGGTAACACGTTTCAGATTAAAGGAATCTCTATGCCTTACAACAGCATAGACGGAGCTGTCAAATTTTCATATAAACCTACCGATTCATTAATGATTTATTTCGAAGCACTCGGACAGCGTTGGAAAAAGGACTCTTTCTATAGTTTCATCGGAGGAATCGAATGTACGTGGTAAGTAGAAAAATAGTTCTCCTCTCTGTTTTTTCCCTTTCGATATTTTCCGGAGTAATGCTGGAGGCTACAATTCACTTTTGGCGAGGGACGACTTCTGATCTTAACGATCCAGCAAATTGGACCTTTGGTTATCCAGTTCCCGGTGATAAAGCTAATTTTTGGTTGGCGACTTCTTATACTCCACAGGCAGAACCTTCCTCAACATTCACCGCTCAACAGATTCATTTTCCATCAGGAGCCCCTTCATATATAATAAATATCGCATCTGCAGACGCTGTTTTCAATATGCAAGGAACGACAGTGGGATTACAGACTGGAGTTTTAAGCGAATCGACTGCTCTTCAAACATTTAATATTAATAATGGCGGTACCGTAAATCTATATGATACCGGGAATGCATGGATTTCAGGAAATGCTGGGTCTATAAAATATTATGTAGGAGACCCTCTAGTCTCTGATCCAGGAGTTATGAATTTTAACGATTCATCATCAGCAGGAGAAGCTCCTATCTATATTACTAACTCTTCTTTTCTCATTTTTAAAGACTCTTCGAATGCAGGTTACTCTACAATCCTCAGTGGTGAATACGATCATGGAACAAATGGTTTTTTACAGTTTCTAAATGATTCTGGAGCGTCGAATACTGAGATATCTCTTACGAACCATTCATGGTGTCTTTTTGGAAACCAATCTAGCGCTCAATCATCCACATTAAATGTTGGCGCTTCCAGCCCTCAGACAGTTTCTGAGTTGAGTTTTTATGATTCATCAACAGCAGGAAATGCGACGATCAATGTTACTGGAGGTAGTGTTGCTTCAGAATCTGGTCCAGATGCCAGCTATCTTGTTTTTTTTGATGTAGCTGATGCTGGAACCTCGCAGATTACCTTAGGAGAAAATGTCCATGGGACATTTGGTTCTCTTGATTTTAAAGAAAGCTCCAGTGCTGCTGCAGCGACCATTACGGTTCTTCAAGATTCACATGTTTATTTTGATGATACAAGCGATGCCGGATCTTCTAATATAGCTCTTGGGGATCTCAATGCTTCAGGATATTGTTACTTTTCAGGGAGTGCAAATGGAAAATCTTGTGAAATTAATGCCGTTAATAACTCTGAAGTTTTTTTTCAAGACGGTTCTAATGCCGGAAATGCTGGCATCATTATGGATGGAGGAATGTGCGTTTTCCAAAATTTTATGACAGACCATTCGATAGCAACATCAGGAGCTGGATCAGCAACAATTTCGGGGTATAATAACTCCCAAATTGTTTTTACAGGTCAAACGAGTGCACAGTCAGCACAAATTCAGGTAGGAGATATCTCTTCATCTACGTTGGGGACATTAAACTTTTATAACAACTCTACCGCAGAGACATCTTCTCTTTATGCTGTCAGTGAATCAATAATCAATTTTCATCAAAATAGTCAGGCAGGCAATAGTTCTATTGTCCTTGGTCAAGACGTGAATGGGAATTTTACACCAATAGCAAACCTGAATTTTAAAGATAACTCCAGCGCCGCTTCTTGTGTTATCACAGCTTATCAAACCACAGCAATTATTTTTAACGATGACGCAACAGCAGATAACAGCTCTCTTTTTCTTAAGGATACTTCAAATGTAACGTTTGAATCTAACTCCTCGACAAGTTCTACATCTATTTTGACTGCACCAACAACTTCCATTAATCTTGAACAAACTGGTTCAGATGTTTTTACAGGGGTAATTTCCGGTACTGGAAGCATCTACAAAACAGGAAGTGGTTCCTTTAATTTCCTATCAATTAGTGATGCATTTGCTGGTACGACAACAATTACAAATGGGACGTTTGCTTTAAATGGGGTTCTTGGCGGTGCAGTATTTACTCAACATACAGGGGTGTTGTCCGGTGTTGGCACGATTTTAGGTGATTTAACAGTAAATAATAAAGGGCAAATTGCTCCAGGAAATAGCATAGGAACAATAAACATTAACGGTAACTATAATCAAAGTGATGCCATCTACCAAGTACAAGTGGATAGCAGCGGCGATGCTTCGTTAATTAATGTCGGAGGGATTGCCACCTTGGGAAGCGATGCAGGAGTCAATGTTACTCCTTTATCAATACCGACTGGAGAGGTGTTTACAGTACCTATTTTACATGCTTATGGAGGCTTGTTAGGAACCTTTTCAAGCCTGACGACAGCAAACCCATTGTTGTCATTAGCTTTACTATATGATCCTAATAATGCATATCTCACTTACGAAAACGCCCTCACTGCTAATGCATTAACCTATAATGAACAGCAAGTTGCTAATCAACTCATCACGATAACAGATCCAACGGCGGATGAATTAGTGGTCTTGACAGCATTAGCCACGTTACCAGCGGATCAACAAACGCAGGCTCTTGCTCAAATAAGCGCTGAGCAATATACAACGTTATTGTTCAGTTCAGAAGAGGTGACCCGTTCATTCATCAGAAGGCTATACGATCCATTGAGACCTTTAATTACAGGGGCTCTCTGTGGTTGTTCATGTGGAATCGATACATGGATAACAGGAAGCTGGGAGAGGGGAACTTACGGCGGGGATACAAATGCTAGCGGATTTAAGAGGACGGGTTATGAGTTCAGTATGGGAGTTCAAACATGCTTTCATCCTCAGTGGGTTGTTGGTGTTGCTGCTACATATGAAAGGGACTCATTAGACTATAATGTGGGTGGGGAAAGCGTCAATAATACAGGCTTAGGAGCCATTTATGCTTTATATCGTCCACATGGTTTTTATGCTCTTGCTGACCTGGTCATTGGAGGCGGCAGGCAGAACGTTCGCCGTCCGATCGATCTTGGCGTTATTGCTGAACGAAAGCATGCTACACCAACGACATTTCAAACCGCATTGTATGTGGAATCGGGTTTTGATTGCTGGATCAACTGTATGCTATTTCAACCATTTTTAGGAGTCGAAGGCGGATACTACAGTCGGAACAAATTTACCGAAAATGGGAGCTCATCTTTTCTCAGCATGAGTGTAAATGAAAAAAGATACGGTACAGTCAACAGTAGGCTAGGATGCCATTTTAGCAGTGAATCATACTCTTGTGTGTCACTAGCAATTGATGTCGCTTGGCAGTTCCGCATGATCCCGTTGAATCACGCTATCAATGAAAATTTTATTACGTTTGGCGATACTTTCAAGATTAAAGGGATCCCTTTGGGGCGCAATAGTGTCGACGGAGCTGTTAATCTTTCATATAAAATTGACAATTCATGGATGATCTATGCCGAAGCAATTGGGCAGCGATGGAAAAAAGACTCTTCTTATAGTATCATCGGAGGAATTGGATACACATGGTAGATACAAGAAATTTCATCTTATTTTTCTTTCTGTGCACTCTTGGGAGCGTGTACGATTTGAATGCGACTAGTGATACGTGGACAGGTGGTACCAATAATCTGTCCTCATCCTCAAATTGGTCTCCCGCCCTTCCCGGCTCAGGCGATAAAGCGATTTTTACTAATGGAGCATCTTCCTTTGCTCCTACTCTCCCTAGCGGAAGCTTTAGTGTTCAGCTGATAGATTTTATATCGAACGCTCCTCAGTATGCATTCGATATTAATGGGTCATTTTATTTCAGCGGTACAACCTTTGGTTTGCAAGAAGGGGTATTGAGTGCCTCTCCAGCAACGCAGTCGATTGAGCTAACGAATGGTCTCATCGAGTTGAGTGGTAACGCGAGCGCGTGGCTCTCGGGAAATAGCGGATCTATCGACTATAGCATCGGGACTCCTTTTACGGGATCTACTACCACTATGCTGTTCATTGACTCTTCCACAGCTGGAGAGGCTTCTATAACTGGATTAAGCACAGCTGGTAATGTTTCTCAAATAGAGTTTTTTGATATGTCGAATGCAGGAAATGCCGACATAACATTATTAGGAACCTCTGCGTATATCAACTTTTATGATACTACGGGAGCTGGAACAGCTGATATATCTATTTCTAGTCATGCTTTAGGTCATTTTCATAATCAGTCAAGTGCTCAATCGTCTACTTGGCAGATAGGTTCAACTAATCCATCCACACAAGGGAGCTTGGAATTTTCCGATTCATCAACAGCGGCAAATGCCACGATTTCTGTTGTAGGGGAAAACGTATTAGTATTTTCTGGAGCGGCTACTGCGGGAAATGCGCAGATCACTATTGGTGAAAATACTTATCTCACGAGTGGGCTTCTCTATTTTCAAAATGCATCTAGCGCTGCTCGGTCGACTATTAATATTATTCAACATTCTGTTCTTTATTTTGAAAATACAACTTCGGCTGCAGCTTCAACAATTAATCTAGGGGATGACAACGATCCGGGATACTGTTATTTATCCGATAATACCGACGCGGGGTCCGCCCATATTACGGTAGTTAATAATTCTCAAATTTTCTTCACTGATGTGTCAAATGCTAAAAATGCGAGTATTTCCATCGATAATGGACTTTGTGCTTTTGAGAATATTCTGTCTAGTGGTCCTGCACATTCTGGCGCCGGCGTAGCGTCAATTACAGCCTCGAATAATGGTGAAATAGTCTTTAGCGGATTAACAACCGCACAATCTGCCAGGATTCAAGTAGGGACTATTACTCCGGGTGTTACGGCAGCAACTTTGGATTTTCACGACAAGTCAACAGCAGCCACATCGAGTTTGTATGCGGTCGGTGAGTCTGTCATCACTTTTCATGAAGATAGTCAGGCAGGGCAAAGCATGATATTTTTAGGAGAAGATGTCGGTGGAAATTTCGCAACAGCGGGGCTTGTACAGTTTGTAGACTCCTCTAGCGCAGGCACATCGGCTATATCGGCAAATCAAGATTCTCTTATCGTTTTTGATGATAACGCCACAGCGTATGGGAGTTCCATTAACCTCAACCACACATCGAGCTTAATCTTCTATGCAGATTCTACAGCAAATAATGCGTTGATCACTATTGGCGATTCAGCTTCAGCGAATTTTATCCAGACCGGAGTTGATTTATTTTCAGGAGTCTTTGTTGGAGGAGGTGAAATCAATAAAAGTGGCAGCGGTACGTTGACAATATCTTCTAATAATGGTGGGTTTTCCGGAACAACAACGGTTACTGGGGGAAAGCTTGCTCTAAATGGTATTCTAGGAAGTAATGTTTTTGTCCAAAATACTGGAATATTATCCGGCATAGGCACTGTCACTGGCAATCTAACAATAAGTGGAAACGGGAAAATATCTCCGGGAAACAGCATTGGTACGCTACATGTGAACGGGAATTACACACAAAGCGATTCTATCTATCAAGTGCAAGTCGATGGTGTAGGAGGCGCTTCTCTAATCAATGTTTTGGGTGAAGCCTCTTTAGGCGCTGGCGCCGAAGTTAATGTTATTTCGTTGTCTATTCCCTCGGGAGAAGTATTCACTGTCCCTATTCTTCATGCTGATTTGGGGTTGTTTGGCACTTTTTCCGGTTTAACATCGGCAAATCCTTTAGTGGCAGCAGAGCTGACATACGATCTGAATAATGCTTACCTTACTTACGAAAATGCCCTTTCAGTTAATGCCAACACTTACAACGAGCAGCAGGTGGCTAACCAACTTATAACGATTACAAATCCGACAGCAGAAGAGTTAGCCGTTCTTAATGCATTAGTAGGACTACCTGCAAAAGAGCAATCAAAAGCGCTAGACCAAATAAGCGCTCAACAGTATGCAACGCTGTTAATCAGTGGAGAAGAGACGACCAGATCTTTTATTAGAAGACTCTATGACCCGCTTCGTCCTCTAATCACAGGAGCTTTATGTCCTTGTGAATGTTCCATTGATACATGGGAAACGGGAAGTTGGGAGCGGGGATCATATGGTGGCAACCGGAATGCCAATGGGTTTGACAGGACAGGGTATGAACTGAGTTTTGGGGTCCAGGCATCTATTCATCCTGAATGGGTAGTTGGTGCAGCTTTGATGTATGAACAAGATTTCTTCGATTATAATGTGGGAGGATCGGGCATTAGTGATACAGGGTTGGGGGCAATTTATGCGTTGTATCGGCCTCAATGTTTCTACGTTTTAGGGGATCTTGTCTTAGGTGGTTCTCGGCAAAATATGCGTCGACCAATTGCTATTGCCCCGTTTTACTTCTCTAAACGTGCCGATCCAGTATTATTTCAAAGTGCCTTATATGTGGAATCGGGGATCGATTGTTGGTGGAATTGTATGCTGTTTCAGCCGTTTTTTGGATTGGAGTTCGGTTACTGCCGTCATGGAAGCTTTGAAGAACGGAGCTGTGACCCTTTTCTGAGCGTATCTGTAGAACATAAAACCCGTTCTAATG